>CASGDY010000195.1 GCA_949300355.1 uncultured Brachyspira sp. | reverse complement strand
CGCATTTAATGTCTTATTAAACTTTATAAACTCATTCTATCAAATAAGTATCAAAAATTTATTTCAATCTTCGGAAATACTTAAATATATTAATGCCATTTCTTTCGGCATTGCAATAAAAAATAAAATAGGAGAATATTATGTCAAATTTTTACTGTGAATATTGCGGATCCAAATTTTCTACAGCTGCTTCTTTATTATCACAAAACTGTCCAAGACACCCAAACGGTATTAATAAAGGAAAGCATAAACTTTATGAGGGTAGCGAAAAATCTAGTTACATTTGTAAATATTGCGGAAGCTCATTTACTTCTTTAAGTTCATTAACTTCTCAAAATTGTCCAAGGCATCCTAATGGAATTAACAATGGAAAACATGCACCAGCATTATAATAAAATAATAGGAGTTTCTTATGAGTGATTACAATGAATATAATAACAATTCAAACAAACCTGCACAATCTGGAATAGTACCTTGGATACCTTTAATTTTAGCATTAATATACACAGTTTCGCCTGTAGATTTAGTTCCTGATGTTTTACCTGTTCTTGGTTGGTTTGAAGATGCTTTATTATTGGTTGTAGGAGGGCTTAACGGTATACAGAATGGAGTTTTAGAAGCTAATAGTTCATTAAGAGGTATAGTAAAATTTTTGAAATGGGGGCTTTTAATAGTTGGAGTAATAGGAATTTTAATAGTAGTTCTTTTAGCTATTCTAGTTTTCAAAGTAGCTACAAATTAATTTAAGGAGTAAATTATGGAATTTCAGTCTGAAAATGAAAAAAAATATTATGACTTTTTATCAAAAACTTTAAAAGATGGTGTTATTGATGACAGCGAAAGAAAACTGCTTAATAAGCAAAAAGAAAAGTATAATATATCAGATGAAAAAGCTTTAGAATTGGAAGAAATAGTTAGAAATGAATATCTAAGTTTACATGGTATAAACACAATGGAAGAAAAAGAATATTATAATCTTTTACTTGATGTTGTAGAAGATGGAGCTATAGATAGAAGCGAAAGAGATATATTAAATTCTATGAAAGATGAATATAATATATCAGATGAAAGAGCATTAGAATTGGAAGAATTAGCTAAACTATCAGTAAAAAACAATTCTGCAGAAATCATTATCGCAAATAATACTTACAATGGAAATAAACAAACCAACAATCCTGTAATCAATAATTTTGTATTAAATACAAATACATATTATCAGCAAATATTTTATAATAGATTGCAAATATTTATAGATAGTTTAACTAATGCCGATTTAAATACACTTTTGCATCTTACAGAACCAGATAATATATACAAAAATATAAAAAATGCTTTAGATGATTTATTTCTTACAATATATTCTGATAATAACAGAAATTATTTAAATGAACATTCATTATATATGAATGCAATATACGATGCTCTCATATATAATTGTATGGATAATTTTCAATATTGTAATGATATTATAAAACAAAAAATACAAGAAACAGATAAAGATATATTTTATAAATCCCAAGAAACATCTTTAATGGGAGGAATTTTAGTTGATGCTTCAAGAGAACAATATTATAAAAAAGGTGGTGCTAGTTTTTCTGGCTTCTTATTAAATGCTGTGGGTGAAGCTTTTGAAAGAAATAAACAACTAGAAAATCAGAAAAAAATTAATGAAATGCAGGTAAATTTGATGAATAATATATCTCAGTTATTAGATGAACAAGTATTCGCAGAAATTGATAATATATTTGCTAGAACTTTACAAATTATTCCTGCTGTATCAAATGCTATATATCATAATAATCTTTTTTTGGTGTTTGCTGAACACAATGAATTATATGAAGATGAAAATTCGATAAACCTAAAAAATATGATAATAGAAAATCCAAATAATTGGGAAAATTGGTATAATTTTGCTTATGATTGTTATATAAAAGGAAAATATATACTTTCTCTTGCTATAATGCATGAAAGTATATTTGATGATAACACGGACAATCCTAATGTTTGTAATTTATTAGGTAATATATATATATCATTGGAAAAGTATAATGAAGCAAGGAATATTTTAGATAGAGGTTTAAATATAGATCAAAATGATGTTAATATATTAATTTCTTCATATATTTTAAATATGATAGAAAAACAATTTAATAATGCTTTGGAATTTGCTGATAGATTATTAAATATTGATAATTCTAGTTATGACTTTATAACATATAAAGCAGATGCCTTATTTTATTCTGGCAGAGAAAAAGAAGCTCAGGATATCTATACAAAAATGCTTCAAAATGATAAGGATAATAAAGAAATTATAGAAAAACTTAATTTTATAAAAGATAGCAGAAATGTATCTAAAAAGAGCTGGAAGGTTGCTTTAATTTTAGCTGTAATACTTCCTTCATTCCATAGATTTTATGCTGGTAAAATATTTACTGGTATAATAGATTTAACAATTTTAATAGTTTCTTTTAGTATCTCCAATTATTATATCTTTGGATTTTTTTATCTTATAGATATATTTTTCTTGTTAATAGGAAAATTTAAAGATAAAAACGGTCAATATATAACTCCGTATTAAATAATAAATATATTTAGGAGCAAAAAAATGAAAAAAATATTAATTTTATTATTTGTTTTAGCGGGTATGGTTTATTCACAAAATCTTTATAATGATAGGATAGATGTTAAAGATTTTAGTGATAAACCTTATGAAGCTGATAATGGGAGAATGATGTTTTATATGGCTGCTTTAAGGATGGATGACCTAACAAGAAGCGGAATTTTTACATTCTATATGACATTTAATTTCACAGACAGCGAATGGAATACCGATTACATTAGATCTGATATAGAAAAAAGATTTGTAAAAATAGTAACAGGATCAAATGTAAAATGTAAAAAAGTTAAAGAAACTAAAAACACTATGGTTTTCTTAATTGATTTTTCACACTTATATTAAAGGAGCAAAAAAATGAAAAAAATACTAATTATTTTAATCTTATTATCAATAAGTTTGTATTCAGCAACAACTGATGAAGAAATATTTAAAACTGTAAGATATGGATCAAGTCTTGAATTAAAAAATATTTTAGATTCAGGGGTTAATATTAATATTCAAGACAACGACGGTAAAACCCCTTTAAGAATAGCTGTAGAAAGCAGTTTTCCTAAAAAAGTAAAATTATTGTTAGAAGCAGGGGCTGATATAACTATAAAAGATAAATACGGTCAAGATGTTTTAATGTGGGCACATTCTGTTGAAATAACAAATATATTGTTAGATGCAGGAGCTGATATTAATTCACAAGATAACGATGGTTTTACACCTTTAATGATTACTATAGTTAATGGTGATGATTTAAAGGCTAAGGAATTAATAAAATTAGGAGCTAATATTAATATAAAAAATGATAATGGTGATAATGCTCTATATCTTGCGATAGTATTTAAAAGAACTGAAATTATAGATATTTTAAAAAGTAAAGGAGCTAAACTATGAAAAAAATAATTTTATTAGGTTTAATTTTTGTAAATATCTTATATGCAGAGCCTGACGGTTATTATCAAAAAATTCCATTCTATGAAATGGATCGTATAAAACCGCTTATTGACAATATTTATTATATAAGAGGTGGCATAAAAAATGCAAGAGAAAATAATTTTTCTGAATTTTTCTTTAAAATAATTCATGATTATGAAGAAGATTTAACAATTGAAAAATTAAATGAATGCAATAAATATCTTATATCTATAACAGAAGAGGCTTTTGAATATGATTATGTAATTGAAAATATTTATATAGATCATGATCTTATGATGGTTAAATTAATAAATAGTCATTAAATAAAAAGGAGTTCAAATATAAAATATTTAAATGAACATAATATCATAATCCTAAAAGATAAAGATTATGAAAATTCAACAAGAGAAAGTTTATCAAAAACAATATTGTTTATGAATGATCATTTTTTATGGAATGTTGACAAAGATGAAATAAAAAACTTAAAGAATTAGGTGCTAAAGAATAGAGGATTAACAGATGAAAAAATTTTTTATTTTATTTTTATTAATAACAGCTTATACTTATTCGAATGAAACTGTAATTAAAGAATATCAAGATGAAAAACAAAATATTACATGGTATATACCTTTTTTTGACATAGAAGATTCTTTTGACAAACCTAAAGTATATTTTTATGTAGGTGTAGATAACAGTAATCAAGGCGTAGCTATTGTAATGAAACTCGATATATTTGGAGGTTTTGGAAGAATAACAAATGTTACTTTTTCAGATGACAACTATTCTTCATATGATATAGAAATAAAACCTGAATTCGGTCATATTGAAAGCACTCCTGATGGTCAAATAAATAAAGTAACCATTCTTTTAGATAGAGTTACTGCAGCATCTATATTTGTTTTAGATAACGAAAACTTAAAATTGACTGCTTATTATAACAGTGATTACAATCCTATTTATGAAATAAAATTATCAGATATAGAAAAGGAAGGAATTAAACTTATATTTAAAAAATATTATGATTTGAGAAGAAAAAATCATATAGAAGAAGCAACGGAAAATGATTGGTGAAGATTAATAAAGTGTTAATACTTATATAAAAATTTTATGTTGTAACTAACAATAATTTCTGAGGTTGCAAAGAAATGGGGCTCACCATATAGATAAAGCCCCATATATCAAGATATAAATTTATTTTAGTTCAATCAGATAAAAATCAATCTCCAAAAACACTTTTTACTATACTGTAAATTGAACAAGCAAATCTCTTATTAACTTTTAAAGGATTAATCAAAGTTTCAATGCCGTCAGTAATTTCACAGAACTCAATATCACCGAAATTAATATCTTCATTACCATCCATTCCGAAATACATATAATCGAATGAAATGTGAACGGATATGTTGAGATAAGTATCTTTTAATATGTACTCGCAGAAAGTTCCTCCGTCCATAGCCTCGCCTCTTGCCATATCGTACTTAGTAGCTAATGACATTAATACACCAGCCTTTATTGTCTTAGAATCAAGAGAATGAATCTTATCTTCTTTTATGTCTTCTTCTTTAATCTCTTCATATTTGAAATTAAGCTGTTCTATAGGCTGTGATATCTCATAATCTGAT
>CASGDY010000194.1 GCA_949300355.1 uncultured Brachyspira sp. | reverse complement strand
AATGCCTGTTGAAGGAGCTGAAGTAGAAATAAGAGATGACTTCAACAGAGTTTTAGCAAGAGCTACTACAGATGAAAACGGAATAGCAACTACTAAAGGATTTAGAGAATTAGGAATAAAAAGAGCAAGCAGATGGGATACACCAAGACAATGGGCTATAGTTACAAAAGGCGATGATGTATCTTTCATAAATAGTGATTGGGGTACAGGCGTTTCACCTTGGAGAATGGATATAAATTATGATTATTCTCCTGATGATAGAAATTATAATGGTTCTATGTTCACAGAAAGAGGTATTTATAAACCTGGCGAAGAAGTACATATAAAAGGTGTTATAAGAGAAAATATATTAGGAAATTGGAAAATAGCTAGAGATTTCAAAACAGGATTATACACTGTTAATAATTCAAGAGGCGAAGAAATACATAAAGGAACAGTTACTTTAAATGAATACGGTTCTTATTTAATTGACTTCACTCTTCCTGCTGATGCTCCTACTGGATATTACAGTGTAAATGTTGAATTCAAAAGCGATTCAAATAAACAAAGCGATGAAGAAAAACAAGAAGACGTAAAAGATCAAACATATAGTTTATCTCAAAGCTTCAGAGTAGAAGAATTCAAACCTTTAGAATATGAAAGCAGACTTTGGGTTGAAGATAAAAATTATTATTTAGGCGACACAATGCCTATTAAGATGTCAGGATGGTATTTATTCGGTGAGCCTATGATATCTAATCAAGTAGATTATAATATATCTATGAATGAAACTTTCTTCACTCCTCCTAATAATGCAGGATTCAGATTCACAAAATTAAGCTGGTTTGAAGATGAGTATTATAATAATTATTATTCTATGATAGCAAACGGTACAGGTGCATTAGATGAAAACGGTGAATATGCTTATGCTCCTACTATAGATGCAAGCCGTTCAATACATGCTGCTTATGTTACTATAGAATCAACTGTATCAGGTGAAGATTCTCAAAGAGTAAGCACAACTAAAAGCGTATTAGTTCATGGAAGCGATTATTATATAGGTATAAAAAGACAAGGTTATTTCTTAGAAACAGATAAGCCTGCACAATTAGAATTCATTGCTGTTGATCCTGAAGGAAACAGATTTGAAGGCAAGAAAATAGAAGTTCAGGTTATAAGAAGACATTGGGAATCAGTAAGAAAAGCTATAACAGGCGGAAGATTTGAATGGGAATCTAAACAAATAGATGATGTTGTTGAAACTACTACAGTTACAACAAAAAAAGATCCTGTTGCATACAGCTTTACTCCTACAAATTCAGGACTTTATATAATATTAGCAAGAGCAAAAGACTCTAAAAACAGAGAAGTTGCTTCTGATGAATATATGTATGTTATAGGTAAAGATTATGCTCCTTGGGCTATGTTCGATGATGATTTGTTAGAGCTTATCACAGAAAAAGAAGAATATCAGCCGGGCGAAACAGCTAAGATAATGATAAAATCTCCTTATGAATCTGCTACTGCTTTAGTAACAGTTGAAAGGGAATATGTAATAGATTCTTATGTTACAAATATTGAAGGTTCTACTGCTTTAATAGAAGTACCTATAAAACCAGAATATTTACCTAATATTTATGTAGGTGTTTCACTTGTTAAGGGAAGAGTTGAAAATGAAGCATATACTAATTATGCTACTGACGAAGGAAAACCTTCATTTAAAATAGGTTATGCAGGACTTTCAGTATCACCTCGAGAAAAAGAACTTAATGTAAAAATAACAAAATCTGCTGATACTTTAGAGCCTCGCGATGAAATGACAGTGGATTTATATGTAGAAACTAAAGAAAGCAAGCCTATGGAAACAGAAATCATGTTAAGCGTGGTTGATGTTGGAGTATTAAATTTAATAGGTTATAAAACTCCTAACTGGTTCAATACTTTCTATGGACAAAGACCTTTGAGTGTAGCAAGTGCCGACACAAGAATACACTTAATAGGACAGAGAAACTATGGAGAGAAAGGAGATACTCCTGGCGGCGATGGTATGAGAGCTGCTAATGATATGATGGCTAAAGCTGAAGCTATGGGTATGGATGTATTCAGCATAAGAAAGAATTTCTTGACAACTGCATTCTATCAAGGAAGAGTAAAAACTGATGCTAATGGTAAAGCTACTGTTACATTCAGCTTGCCTGATAATATTACATCATTTAGAATAATGGCTTCTGCTATAAATAAAGATGGTTATTTTGGTGCTTCTGATGATGTTGTAGTAGTTAAGAAAAATATAATGCTTATGCCTACCCTACCTGAATTTGCTTATGTTGAAGATAAATTCAAAGCTGGAAGCATAGTATACAATTATTCTGATCAGGATTTAGAAATAGAAGTTCAAGCTGTTGCTTCTAATGCTACAATAGAGAATGCATCTCAAAAAATTACTGTTCCTAAAGGCGGCAATGCTGATGTAAGATTCGATATTATAGCTACAAACAGAGGAGAAGCTAAAGTCACAATACTCGCTAAAGGCGGAGAATATACTGATGCTGTAGAAAAAGAATTTAAAGTTAATGTTCCTATGACTACAGAATCTGTTGCTTTATTCTCAAGCACTACAAATAACAATACTGATTTAATGCTTAAAATTCCTAATATCTCAGAAGCATATAAAGGTGCCGGAGATTTAGAAGTTTATATGTCACCTAGTGCATTCAGCGAACTTACAGGCGGTATAAATTATCTTATAAATTATCCTTATCTTTGTTTGGAACAGCAGTTATCAAGAGTTTATCCTATAATAACAAGTAAGAGATTATTAGTGGATATGAAGCTTACTGATATATCTGAAGAAAATTTAGATAAAACAGTTCAGGATTTCTTAAAAATGATGCCTACATATCAAAGTCCTGACGGAGGATTCTCTTACTGGCCTAGCAAAACTTGGGTATCTCCATGGCTTACTGCTTATGCTGCTGATGCTATGATTAAGGCTAAAAAAGAAGGATACACAATTGATGAAAACTCTTTAAAATTGGCATTAGAATACATCAATAATTATGCTAAGAGCGGAAATGCTGAAAAACCTAGCTTCTGGCAAGATGAATATATAAATCTTTCATCTATAGCTTATATTGCTGCAGTTCTTTCTGAAGGCGGATACAATGCTAATGATGTAAAAACTATAATAGACAGAATATATCCTCAAGTTAATAATATACCTTTCTATGGACAGGTTCAATTAATGAGAGCTATGTACTATAACAAATATGATAATAAGGCATTAACTGAAGTTAGACAGTATATACTTAACACTATTAAAGAAGATCCTAATACAGCACATTATGAGCTTGAAGCATATTATTCTAATCTTTATTGGATACACTCTTCTTCAGTAAGAGATACATCTGTTGCTTTATATGCTTTAATAGAAACAGGTTATGACAATGCTATCAATGAAAAAGTAGTTCGCTGGTTAGTTCAGTCAAGAAAAAACGGCAGATATTTAAATACTCAGGACAATGTTTCAGTATTTGCTGCTATGAATATGTATTATAAAAAATACGAAAATGTTAAGCCTAATTTCAAAGCAGAGTTTATATATCAAGGAAAAACTTTACTTGAAGAAACATTTACTGCAAGAACTCAGCCTAGCCTAACTAAAAAATATACTTTAGATGAGTTTATGAATGAAAGATTAAGTAATTCAAATACTAGATCTGCTTTAGCTAATATCAAACGCAATGGAGATGGAAGACTTTATTATGGTGTTAGACTTACTTATGCACCTCGTGAATTAGATGTTAATAGAGATATGGGTATAAAAGTAGAAAGAAGATACGAAACTAAAGACGGCAGAGTATTAGACTTAACTAAAGATAAATTCAAGCAAGGCGAGGAATATGTTGTAGTAGTGAAAGTTACAGCTCCTTTTGAAAGACATTTCGTTGTAGTTGATACTCCTATTGCGGCAGGTATGAGAATATTGAATGCTAGCTTTGCTACAGAAAGCAGCGAGGTTAAAAACTTAACTGGAAACGCCGGCAAACCTACTTGGTGGTGGGGCGGATTCAATCACACTGAAAACTACAATGACAAAATATTATTGTTTGCTGATATGCTTAGTGACGGCGAACATGAATATAGATATGTAGTTCGTGCTGTTACTCCTGGTGAATATTTACTTCCTGCTACTAAAGCTGAAGAGATGTACAATCCTGAAGTATTCGGTTATGACGGACAGCATAAAGTTGTTATAGAAGCTAAATAATTCTAAACAATAATTTTATAAAATTAAAGGCGGTATCTTTTTTTAGGTATCGTCTTTTTTATATTAAATTAATATTAAACAATTAAAAATTATTGAATTTGTATTTTTTGAACTATAATGTTATTAATAATTAATTAGTAAAATAATTTGATATATTCTGAAAATTTTTAACTTTGTTAATTTTTTTGTTGTTCTTTTTCCCGCCGCAAAAAGAACCAAAAAGTGCAAGTATAAAATTAGTACTAAATAATACTAAAATCATATTACATGTAAGATAAATTATTAATTTAAGCTAAAATATAGCCTTTCGCGAAGCATATCCTAGTTTATCGAGGATATAGCTTCTTTGTGGCAATACCACAGGCACTTCCTTCGATCGCAAAAGAAATGGAGGGTTTGCAAATATTTTAAATTAAAACAATTATTTTGACAAAATATAATTGTTTAGGTATATATAACATTTAATATTAAACTAAATCATTTTATCTTTGTTTATATTCATTTAAAATATTTTTTTTATTTTCAATAAGTTCTTTTAATTCTTCATAATAAATATTTTCTAATTTCTTTATAAAATCTTTTAATTTATTATATTTCAAAACTTCTTTATACACTTCTTTTATATTGCAGTTTTCAAGCATAGAAAGCAATTGTTTTTTATAATTACCTTTAGCAATAAAATAAATTTTCAATATTGATTTCATATCATTATAAGAACTTGAAAAAATATCTTTAATATCACAATATTTATTAATATTCCAATTTTCTATTGACTGATTAAAACTTTCTGCTGCAAAAAACATATCATTCATATACTTAACTTCGCTTACATTCCAAGAATTTATATTCTGATTGAAACTCAAAGCATAATAAAACATAACTTCCATATTTATAACTTTTGAAGTATTCCATTTATCAAG
>CASGDY010000193.1 GCA_949300355.1 uncultured Brachyspira sp. | reverse complement strand
TAACAAGTTTATTATAAAGGAGTTTTTACTATGACTAATAAAATATTTTTACCTGCTTTACATTCTATGTTAGATGATTTTAGAACTTTTGATAATGCTTTTAACAGTTTATACAGTAATGAAGAAATGAGAAAATTATCTCATTACAATATAGAGGAAGATGAAAAAAATTATTATATAGAAATGGATATGCCTGGAGTTAAAAAAGAAGACCTAGAAATAGGCGTAAAAGAAAATATATTATCAGTTTATGCTGAACGCAAAAGAATAAACAAAACTAATGTTGTTGATGCTAATACTGAAAATAATAAAAATAATGAAGTAGTTGTTTCAAGATATGAACAAAGTTTCAATATCAGCACTAAAGGCATTGATGTAGAAAATATTGAGGCTAATTTGAACAACGGAGTTCTTAAAATAACTCTTCCTAAAAAAGAAGAAGTTAAATACGAGAAAAAAATAAGCGTACTTTAATATATTGATGAAAAAGGTTTATGAAAATTGTGAGGTTCTGCTAAGTTTATTGGCAGAGCCTTAAAAGAAAATAGTATTTAAAGCAATAAACGAACAGCTTATAACTTAACTTTAGTTATAAGCTAAAATTAAGAAAATTTATTTCTAATAACAAAGGAGAATTATATATGTCAAGAAGAATATTTGTACCAACTTTACATTCAATTTTTAATAATAGATCAGGCAGTCCTGCAAACTATAATCATTATAGAGATTACGAAACTAGATTAACTGATTACAGAATAGAAGAAGATGATAAAAACTATTATCTTGAAATGGATATGCCTGGAGTAAAGAAAGAAGATTTAGAAATGGGAATAAAAGATAATATACTTTCAATATCTGCTAAACGTAAAAAAATTACAAAAACAGAAAACGGAGAATCAAAAGAAGAAGTTATATCAAAATATGAACAGAGTTTCAATATCAGCACTAAAGGTATTGATGTAGAAAATATTGAGGCTAATTTAAACAGCGGAGTTTTGATGGTAAAACTTCCAAAGAAAGAAGAGCTTAAATATGAGAAAAAAATAGAAGTAAAAGGCGAATAAGCATTTAAGTATTTAAATTCATAAGATATAATCCATAATAATAGGCGTATATGTTTTGATAACATATACGCTTTTTATTTTTTTTATCAGGATTTTTATATATTTTTATACTTACTTAAATTATGTTTTTTTATAAATATGGAAAAATATAATATTCCTATTAAAGCAGGAATAACACTTGATACTGCCATAGAAATATATATTCCTATAAATCCGATACTTACTTCTAATATCATAGACAATATCACTTTGAAAAAAATTGAATCTATAAAAGAATTAATAAAAGACAAATAAGATTTTTGAATTCCTATCAAAAAACTGTCAAGCATATACATAACAGCATATGTTAATCCGTTAAATGAGGCACAAACCCTTAAATAAAATATAATATCATTCACTGTCTTCTCATCTCCATTATAAAATATGCTTATAATATTTCTGACAAATATATGCATAAATATAACAGCTGTCATAGTAACAGAAATATCAAAAAATACTGCAAATAAAACAGTACTCTTTATTTTTATATAATCCCTTTCTCCTAGACTTTTTGAAACTAATATACTTAAAGCCTCCCCTACTGACCATGATATCATACCAATAAAAGTATTAATCTTAAGACCTATAGTAAAACCTGCTATTACATCATACTTGTTCATCATTATATTAATCATAAAAAATGATATATTGATAATAAGCATTTGGAATATGCATGGAAAAGATACTAATATCAATTCTTTTATTATTTTTATATCTATACTGAAAACTATATCTTTTCTTATAAAATATAATGATAATAAAAAGCTCAAAGCCTGAGATATCACAGTGGCGAAAGCTGCCCCTCTTACTGATAAACCTAATACATATACAAACAAAAAGTCTAATACTATATTAGTTACTGAAGCAATAATTATAAAATATAATGATACTTTCTCTTTTCCGCTTGATTTTATTACTGATGACATAGAACTATACAAGAACATAAAAAACACCCCGAAAAAAATGATTCTAATATAGTCATAAGCATAATTAAAAGATTCTTTAGGCACTTTCATAAATATTAATATATGCCTAGAAAATATTATACCTAACACAGAAATTATTATAGAGAATAAGGCTGATAAAAATAATAGAGTTCCAATACTTTGTTTATATTTTAATATATCATTGGAGCCTCTATATTTAGATATTATAACAGATCCCCCTATTGATAGTCCCAAAGATACAGAAGTTACTATAAACATTAATGAAGCACTGTTGCCTAATGCTATAACTCCGTAATCTCCGACTATATGTGAAATAAATATTATATCTATAATACTGTATAGATACTGAAGTATATTTGAAATAAATAATATAAATGAAAATTTTATTAAATACATGAAACTTTCCTTGAATTTTTACATAAAAAACACAATGCATACTAAATAAATATCAAAACTATAAAGAACTATAGTATACTGTATTTTTAGTATGCCCCAAACAATAAATAAACAAATATTGCTGGAGCTTTATTCAATAACAAGTTTCATAATTAAATATTATTGCTATTTTCACTTATTGTCAAGAATATTCCGATTTGTAATAGAATTTATTTTAACTGCCCGCCCTTTATACTTATTAATCTATTTATTAATTATAATTTTACAATCCTTTATTACCTTCTTAGAAATTAAAGCACCCACCCAAGTGTTTATTAAATTTAGAATTTTTTTAACGCACGCTTAATGAAATTTGCAATATAATAAAATTAGAACTTCAAATAAATCCATATTTTTAACTTTGCTCTGCGTGCGTAGTGCAGATTATAAATTCACTAAACATTTTGGTGGGCTGCTAAAATAACAATGCAAATTAAAAAGAAAAACAATATAAAAATGACAAATGATGCAAAAAATATTTTAGGGCTATACAATTAAGTAAAGCCCTAAAATATCATGATTATTCGTTTTTATTGAACTCTAAATCTTTTAATTCTCTTAATTTAGGCAAATCATCTAAACTATTTATTCCGAAATGAAT
This sequence comes from uncultured Brachyspira sp., assembly GCA_949300355.1. GTDB lineage: Bacteria > Spirochaetota > Brachyspiria > Brachyspirales > Brachyspiraceae > Brachyspira. Next base: position 2,132 of record CASGDY010000193.1, on the reverse strand, counting down.
TAAGAATTTATCTGTGGTTCCGTAAGTCTGCCTTTTATCCAAATAATCCTTTCTTCCTTTCCAAGTTATAAAACCATCTTCCATTAAAGCTCTCAAATGATAACCGCTGTCGCTTTGTCTTATATCATCAATTTCAGCTTTAGTAAGAGGCTGCTTATAAGCTATAATAGATAAAGTCTGAAGCATAGCCTTAGATATTTTTTTCTTACGTTTCTTATCATATATTGCTGATAAAGTACCAAATGTAGAAGGTATTATGGTCATAATAATAGAATCGCCTACTTCAAGTATTTCTATAGCACTGTTGGCAGTTCTATATTTGTTATTAATACTCTCTATATAATTTCTTATATCAGAATTCTCACACTTAAAAAGAGTTCTTAGCCTGCTTATAGGAACGCTGCCTTCAACATAAATAATAGCTTCCATAACTTTTTCAAGTTCTTCTCTGTTTGAAAGTACAGCCTCATCTATTTCAAAAGATGATTTTTCAGCCGCTTTGTTTTCTGCCTGAGCCTCCATGCCAGCAGTTTCATTACTCTCTTTTACCTCGGCATTTTCCGCAATCGTTTCTTGTGTTTGTTTAATATCGTCCATAATATTTATATCCCTAAAATAAAAATCCTTTTTTATTTTCTCTAATTTAAATTATAACATGGTTGAAATTTTTATTCAATAATGTTGAATTTTTAATTTTGTTATTTATAAGATATATAGTTTTACATTAACCTGCCCGCCCCTTATACTTTACAGCAATTCATTTGAAATAAACCCCACCTTTATCTTTACGGCTTTAACCAAAAACTAAGGCACCCACCCAAGCGTATTTTAAATTTACAGCCTATACACCGCACGCAGAATGATATTAAAAATATAAATTAGTTAGTAATTGAATTTTTTATTATACATGGAACTTAACTAACCGTGCGTAAAATTTATATATTATTATGGTATTTAACTATTTTCTGTATTATAATATAATAAATTTATACTAGGAATTACAAATGTCAGTTATTAATTACTTTTTTGAAAAACACATAGAAAAATGTAAAAGAGAACTGGAAGATTTTGAGAAAAATAGATTGAAAGAAGTAAGAGAAGATTTAAGAGTAGAAACAAGAAAATACATAGAAGAAATAAATAATTTTTTAAGCAGTATCAATGCAGAAAGTTATACTGATTTTAAGGGATTTAATAGCAAAATAAAGAACTTTAATGAAGAACTAAACAGAATAATGAAAGCAAGTACCAATATATCAACATTGGTTTATGCAATACAAAATGTAAGCGAAGATGATTTTTATACATATACAGATTTTATTAGTAGTTTTTCTTATGATGAAAATAAATTTAACAATGCAAGCGAAAGAGATATAAAATACTTAAAATTACTAGATAAATATTTACAAAAAATAAATGGTGATTTTGAAGTTTATAAGGAAAGAGGCGATTTAAAAGCAGAGCTTGGACTATATAATGAGGCAATAGATGATTATAAAAAAGCATTAGAATTAAATCCTAATTATAATGAAGCTAAGCAGGCATTAAAAAGAACTGAAAACGATTTAGATATTCATAATTTCATTAATAATAATTCATTAATAATAATTCATTAATAGAAAATGACTCCAGCAAAGATTCAAGATATTATTTTGATAAGGCATATAAATTTTCTAAAGAAGGAAAACATAAAGAATCGATAGTATATTACAATAAAACCATAAAATTAAACCCTAATAATAGTGCTGCTTATTGTAATAGAGGTTCAACTAAAGGTTATTTAGGACAGCATTTTGAAGCGATTAAAGACTATGACAAGGCTATAGAGTTAGACCCTAATGATAGTTATGCCTATTATAATAGAGGAAATGCTAAAGATTTTTTAGGCAAGTATGAAGAAGCTATTAAAGACTATGATAAGGCTATAGAGTTAGACCCTAATTATATTGATGCTTATAATAACAGAGGAGATGCTAAAAAGGAATTAGGTCAGTATGAAGAAGCTATTAAAGACTATGACAAGGCTATAGAGTTAGACTCTAATGATAGTTATGCCTATTATAATAGAGGAAATGCTAAAGATTTTTTAGGCAAGTATGAAGAAGCTATTAAAGACTATGACAAGGCTATAG
>CASGDY010000192.1 GCA_949300355.1 uncultured Brachyspira sp. | reverse complement strand
TGCTTTTTATTTAAAATAATATATAGTATAATAAATTTAATAATAAATTTAAATTCGTATTTAAATTTAAAAATACATTTAAAGTTATAGGCGGTTTTTTTGTATAAAAAATATTAAATACATAAAAACTTAAAAAATTATGACAATTTTTGTCGTATTGATAGTGCATAATTAAGCTATAACAAAATTGAATGAGCAAATAAACATGAAAATGTTTAGAATAAAAAATTTAAAAAAGGAGTTTTACCATGAGTAAAAAAATTCTAACAATCTTTTTAAGCCTATTTTTAGTAGGCATTTTATCAGTAAGCTGTTCAAATGCTGACAAAACAGATCCAAAAGGCATAGAGCAGTATAACAATAATTTCTACGTATCAACATCTGCTGTACTGGATTCTGCATATTTATGGGTATCTATAAAAGACGGTAAAGTTGGTATGCTTCCTAATAATAATACAACTCCTCCAGATTTTACTGGAAAATATATGACTGGTCCAATAACAGGTTCAGGTACTGATTATACTTTTGATTCAGGAGATGGTACCGTAGCAGGTACTTTAAAATTTTCTTCTGACGGTTCTTCTGTAACAGTTAACTTCGAAAAAAATACAGTAATGCCTAGCTTTGAAAATAAAGATTTTATATGTAATAAAAAACAATAATCAATCATATTTTTATTTAAATGGCTTTGCTTGTATTTTCAGGTGAAGCCTTTTATTTTGCAGAATATAAAAAACTTAAAAATTATGACAGTTTTTGTCGCAAACATACTATATAATTAAAACATAACAAAATTAAAGGAGGCTTTTTATGGCTCAAAATTTTTACTGTGAATATTGCGGTGCTAAATATTCTTCAATAGCTTCATTAACTAATGGATATTGTCTAAAGCACCCTAACGGTCCAAACAAGGGCAAGCATAAACTTTATGAAGGCGGTGAGAAGTCAGAATATTTTTGCAAGTATTGTGGGGCTAAAAACAAATCTTTACAGTCATTAGTAAACGGTTATTGTCTCAAGCATCCTAATGGCCCTAATAAGGGAAAGCATTCGCCTGCTTTATGATTCGCACGGTGAGTAAAACTAAAAAATAAAATTAGATGCTGTTTTATTATAAACTATTAATAAAAATAAAATTAATCGTGCGTTAAATAAGTTTTAAAGTTAATAAACACTTGGGTGGGTGCTTTATTTTATAATTTAATTAAAAAAGAAATTGAAGTTAATATTTTTAAATCGGCAATATATATTAAAGGGTGGGGTATGTAATTAAAATCAATAATAAAAAAGGATAGCTGCTTTTATTAAGAGCTATCCTTATTTATTTTCATTTTAATTTAATATAATCAGGCTGCCTCTTTTTTTATTTTAGTTTGATAGAACCAATCAACAAATACAGCTATAGCATTATCGCCTGATACATTAGCAGCAGTACCGAATGAATCCTGAGTTAAATATAATGCTATCATTAATCCCTGCAATTCCTCTCCTGTTATTCCAATCATATAGAAGAAAGGCAAAGCACTCATAACAGCACCGCCGGGAGCACCAGGAGCTGCCACCATAGCTATTCCCAACATAAGTAGGAAAGGAAATATTGAACTGTAAGTAGGATTTTGTCCTAAAATTAATATAACAGCAGTAGAACAGCAAGTTAATGTAATCATAGAACCAGCCAAGTGTATAGTAGCACAAAGAGGTATTACGAATTTTCTAATTTGTTCAGATACTCCGTTCCTTTCAGCAGCTATTAAATTAACAGGTATAGTTGCTGCACTGCTTTGAGTACCTATAGCAGTAAAGTAAGGCGGAATCTGATTTTTTATTAGCATTAAAGGTGATTTTCCTCCTATAATACCTGATATTATAAATAAAGCGGTAATATAAAGTATATGAAGAGTAATAACAACAGCAAATACTTTACCGAATATTACAAGTATATGCTGTATACTTCCTGCATAAGCTAAATTAGCAAATGTACCTAAAATATGTAAAGGAAGTATTGGAATTATGATATTTTTTAAAATCGCCTGTATAACTTCTTCAGAGTCTCTCACTATAGAAAATAATTCTTCACCTTGCTGTTTTGGTCTTAACATTGTTATACCGATACCTAAAATGAAAGCGAATACTACAGCAGATGTAACATCAAATAAAGGTTTAAGTGGTATAGTAAAATAACTGTCCAAACCAGATTCTATTTTTACACTGCTTAAAGCTGCAGCACCTAAAAGAGTAGGGAAAAGGTTGGAGGCTACTAAAAATGCTATACTTCCAGCTAATAATGTAGAACCATAAGATATTGCAACGGTAATTCCTATTAGTTTACTTGCACCCTCTGTCAAATTAGCAATACCATATCCAATGAAAGCTACTATCATAAGCGGTATAATGAAATTTAGGAATAAACTGAATATGCTGCTTATAGTTACGAAAATTCTTACCACAGGAGCAGGAAGAAACATACCCACTAATATACCTAAAATTATACCGATGATAATTCTAGGTAAAAGACCTATTTTTTTCATTTTTTTCTCCATATATTTTATATTTTCTATGTATAGTATTATATAAATTTTTTATGTTCATTCAACTAGTATATGTAAATTTTAGTTCTTTTTTATTTCATTATAAATTCACAATGTATTTTATTATACAAATAATACTTGATTTTTAGTTGGGATATGCATATTTTATGAATACATATTTTGATTACACTATTATAAAATAATTTGACAAATTAATATATTTTAGTATAAACAAATTACATTGAAGAGTTTGACAAATCACATTGGAATAAAGAACAAAAAATTGCAGGTGCTAATCCTACAGCTAATAAGTATATAGATAAATCAAAAAGGTTGTTTTTTGATAAAAAAATGCTTTAGTAATTAGCATGTTTATTTTGATTCATCTATTATCTTTTACTTATAGCTATAATATAGTATATAAGATTAAATATGTCAACTTATTTTTTTAAAAAATCTATTGAAATAATATATATTTATATACTATATATTATGTTAGTTTTTTGAGGTTTTTTATGGATTATAGTTTTTGCATACCATTAAGTTTTAACAATTTATTACACGATAATGATAGCATAGATGATTCTCTATGTTTACCGGACAATAATGATAATTTATTATGCGGAGAATTGTTTATGCTATATTTAGATGATTATAGAGATTATTATGCTTTAGAAAATAAAGAGAATACACTAAAGTATGATATTATATGGCTTAAAAAGTTTTTTAGTTTAGAAGTAATAAAAAACAAAAAGATTACAGAATTAGAGAAGTTAGATATAAAAGAAGGTCTGACGGATATATATAAAAATTATAAAAGAGGAAGCGGAGCTGTACATGCTACTTTAGGAGCATTAAGGAAATATTTTTATTTTCTTAATGATACAAGAAAGAAAAATCTTGATGTTACAATATTAAAAATAAAACTTCCAAAAAAATACAAAGAAAACCTAAGGCATTTAGATTTAAAGATGCTTTCAAATTATTCAGAAGAGAATATCCAAATACTAAAAGTTTTTCAGAAAGAAGAGATTTAATTGCTTTTATATTATACAGTGTAACAGGAGCAAGAAAAGGGGAGTTAGCTGGCGTAAAAATATCTGATATTAACTTTGAATAAAATAAGATTAGGATTTTTCAATTTAAGACTGAAGAATACAGAACTATACTAATACCGCCTATTATAATGAAATATATAAAATCTTATTTGAAGGAAAGAAGAAGTATTGCAATAAATAATAATAATATATTTATTACTAAAAGCGGTACACCTGCTTCAATAAATATATTTACTACAATATCTAATAGATTTTTAGTAAAATATAATATTAGGTTTTATTTACATCAGCTTAGAGCAGGGTATGTATCAGATTTATATAATAATGGTAATGATATAACTATGGCTTCAAAATTAGTAGGGCATAAAGATATAAAAACTACATCAGAACATTATCTTGATGTAGATAATAGAGAGTTTAAAAAAGCAGCTAAAAGACATCCTGCATTTCATATTAATGAAAATAAAAATAGGAAAAGTAAAAAAATATTGATATTCAATATATTAAAGATCATCTTCCTGAAATAGTTAATATAATAAAAAATCTTAGAAAAGAAGTTTAAAAAACATCATATATACCTGCCTTGCTTTTGGTTTATTAATTTAAGCTGAAGGCAAGGCAATTTTAATAAAAAAGCACCCTTAAAAAATAAGAGTGCCGAATGTTTAACTAAGCTATTTATAATATAATAATTTATTTTTTATTGTCAATATTTGTTTGAATTAAGTACCAAGCCTCCCACTCATTTAATTTAATGAGGGCTTTTTGATATTCTTTAAATAATTGCTTTTGTGATCTAATCTGCCCCATTTCTATTTTATAAGCTTCAGGCGGTGCAGAGAGCGGAACTGTAACATATTTTACGGTAGTACAGCTAATAAAAAATATAACTGAAAGTAAAAGTAATATTTTATTCATTTTCTTTATTCTCAATAGAACTATCTATAAAATCTAATATATCTGTTTGACAATCTTTACATAAATTATAATCATAACATATAAAATCTACATAATTAACACCGCAACAGCAACAACTCATTTTTAATTGACTTTTTAATTTATCAATTTTCTTTCTATACTGCCAAAATAAACTATTTAATTTATTTAATTTCTTTTTACTTTTATGTTTAATATATATTAAATCTTTATGATATTTTTCTTTTAATATTTTTTTATCTAAACATCCTTCATCTTTTTTTACATATTCTATAATATCAAATATATATTCTATTCTATCATAAACTTTTAATATTTTATTTTTTGTTTTTTCAGTTGGTAAAACTTTTTTATCAATACTTATTACTTTATTTTTTTTTCATTTAATACCTTTGTTATTTTATCAAATAGCTTTTTATATTTTCTAGCTTTTTTCTTTATTTTTCTTATTTGCCTTTTAGTTAAATAATTTCGTTTCATCTCTAATCCTATTCCTGCACACTCCAAAAATAAAATAAAACTAATTAAAAATATATCCCAAAACATGTTTAATCATTTGGGCGGAGAGCGTGCGGCATTATAGTCTTTAATTATTCTATCTAATGTGTTTAGTTCGCTAGCATCATATTCTTTATCAGATGTAAGTTGTTCTATTGCCTCATTACTGTTTGTGTATATTTCTTTTATATAATTTTGATTAGAC
>CASGDY010000191.1 GCA_949300355.1 uncultured Brachyspira sp. | reverse complement strand
ATAGGTATTCCTTTTTGTTTATTTTTAGCAATTTAAATTATAAGGGATACCTACTTTTTTTAAACTAAAAGTGTGCAATATCTGTGGCTCTTAAACAAATTTTTTACAAGAAATAGGTTTAAAAACATAATGCGTAAACCTTATTCAGATTTACGCATTAAAAAATATAGGTAGAAGATTATAATAACTATTGTTGATTATTTACTATTGCACCATTTTTTATTATAAAGATATTCTTTCCGTCAGATACTATTGATAAAGCATCTTCTTGATTATTATCCATAGCTGATACATAATCATATCCGCCGAATTCTCTTCTTACAGAGCTGTTTTTATTTAGTATAAAGTAATAATGTTTGCCTAGTCTTTCTGCTGTAAATGCAAATGAATCTCCTAAAAACTTGAATGAAGTTATTCTATTATAAGAAGGACTTTCAAAGTCATTGGCAATTATATATTCTCTTTCATTTATAGAAGCATTATAAACCAAACTGTTATTTGTAGAGAAATATATATCATTTATTTTATCAAAATTTCTAGGAAATCTTTTACCATTAACTACTAAGAATGATACATTATTTGTCTGTGCTGAGTATGCAAATACTTTACTGTCATCAGAATATTTATAATTATGTATCATATCATAATTAGTAGTCATATTACCGCCGACATATAGCTGCATAGTGTTATTACTATTAATATTTACAAATACTAATGTTTTACCGTCAGGAGAGAATGACATATTAGTTACTGAATTAAATTCTCCGTAATTTCTTCCATTAGCTATAACACTAGTCATAATAAATTCATTGCTTATAATGGAATTTGTGAATCCTTCTGCTGCTGGAAGCTCTGTTAATTCATTGTATCTTATATTTGTTATTACATTTGTTACAACCATTAAAGCTATAGTATTTGATTGTCCCTTTACTGTTACACCTTCTTCATTTGTATATACGCTGACATTTGAAAGATTATAATTTGTGATTGTAGTTGTATTTGTTATAACTTCATTAGTCATATTATTAGTATTTGTAATGAAAGTATTTGATATAGAATCATTTGAACTAATCATATTTGTTGCAGTATTAGTATCCATTCCCGGTATAGCTTTTACTGCATAGGCTATACTGTTATTATTAAATGAAGCTAAATCATCTACTAATCTGAAACCTTCACTGTCAGTGCTTCCTGTAAATATAATTGCATTTCCTTCATTTTCTATAACATATACTATATTGTTTCCGTCATTTGAGAATTTAAGTCTGTCTGCTTTAGATGATACTTGTTTTTCTTCGCCGTTAATATTAACAAAGTACTGCCCATCTCTTGAATAAGAAAAAGCATAAGAATTATCATTAATAACACTGTCATATAATTCAGAGTACTGTACTTTAGCTTCTCCGTTTATAACAGCTATTCCATAATTCATTAATCTAGTAAAAATTATAGAATTATTTCCAGAGTAAATTTCTCTTTCTATAGAGTCGAATTCTTGTTCAACATTTCCATATATTAAAACCCACATATCTTTACCAAGAGAAGTTTTTAACATAGTGGCAACCAAAGTACCATTAGGAAGTATTTTTATACTGCCTGCATCTTTATAACCTGTTAATCTGGCATTTTTATATATTATATCAAAAGTTTTTCCAGAATTAGCACTATTTTTTTCTATTATAATTGCATAATTGGTTTCTGATAGAATATATGAGTTATTTAGTTTTTCTCCGATTTGAAATGTGTATATTTGAGTGAAGCCTCTTGCACATAATAAAAGAAATACTATAGATATAATGTATAACTTTTTCATAATAATTCCCGCTGCTAATATTGATATATTTTTTTATATATTCGGAACTATTATACTCTAAAATTAATAATTATGTATAATTATATGCTTAAAAAAAATAAATTTTTGACGAATATTTTTGATAGTTATTTTAAATTTGGAGGCTATATGAAATACGGCTATATAATTATAATCATTTTTGCTTTACTTGTATCATGCAAATCTGCTGAAAAAACTGTTTCTATCAACAGTAATGTTAATTTTAATGAAGGCTGGGTTAATGAGAATAAATTTATAGCTACTTCTATAGGATATCCTAATGGTTATGCTGTAACTAAAGATGAGATTAAAACAAGTGCTTTTAATGCAGCGTTGGCATTATCAAAAGTAAAAATAGAAAATGCCTTTGCAAAAGAACTTCCAAATCAAAGAAATGAAAATGGTGAATTAAAAAACATAATAGAAAAATATATAAAAGTAGAATATTCTAGCTTTGTAGACGATAGATACTATCAAATAAAAACAACTGTAGAATATAATAACTTATTGGGACTTCTTAGAAACGGAAATATAAAAAAAATGTTAAATTAGTTTTACAAACTTTTTACTTTTTTATATTTATAAAGTTTTAATAAGCAACTATATTAAAAAGGGGAAATGTATGAATCTTAAAAAAGTGTTATTTTTGGTAGTTACAGTTCTTTTTGCAGCTAGCTTATTCTTATTTGCTCAAGCAAAAGTTGATCTAGCTAAAGTACCTGACGGCACATATTTAGGAAATTACAAAGCTACTTACAAAACAGCTAAAGGCGACTATCAAGCTAAAGTTACTGTTGCTGGCGGTAAATTGACTAAAGTTGTATTAACAAAATGTGCCCATAGTTCTGGTCCTGCAAGAGGAAAAGCTGCTTATGACAAAATGATAAAAGCTAACAACATATATGTTGACGGCGTAAGCGGTGCTACTTGGGTTGCATTAGTAGAAGATGCTTTAACTAAATTAACTCCTGCTAAGTAATTAAATTAATAAGAAATTAACTAACCCTAGCGTATCTAATATTTTTTAGATACGCTTTTTTATTGTATATAATTTTTTATTTATTCTTTATTCAACAATCTATTGATAGTTTTAATATATTTAATTATAATTATTTCTATATTTGATGATAGGATTAATTTATATGAGTTTAGAAAATAAGCTTAAATCTGCAATATTAGGACTTGCTATTGGAGATGCTTTAGGTGTTCCTTATGAATTTATATCAAGGGATATTATTAAAAAGAATCCTTGTATTGATATGATAGGATACGGTACTCATAATAAAAAAGCTGGTACTTGGTCTGATGATACTAGTCTAACATTGTGTTTACTTGATAATTTAAATAACAAAAATATAAATTATAATGATATTATGAATAGTTTTGCTATGTGGTATGATAAAGGATATTATACTGCTGACGGAGATACATTTGATATTGGAATAACTACAAGAGATGCTATAAATAATTATAAAAGCGAAAAAAAATCCTATAGAATGCGGATTATATTATGAATACAGCAATGGAAACGGCTCTTTGATGAGGATACTTCCTATTGCATTCTATATAAATAAATATTTTGATAGTCAATTATTTGAAAATAGTGAAGTTATAAATATAATATACAACATTTCTTCACTAACTCATTCTCATAAAAGAAGTTTAATAGCTTGTGTAATATATACTGCTATAGCATTAAATTTAATAAATGATATGAATATTGAAGAAGCTATTAATAAAGCATTAAGAGATTCTTTTAACTATTATAAAAATGAAAAAGAGATCAATAATTACAAAAGAATATTTGACTCTGATTTTAAAAAACTAAATGATACAAAAATAGAAAGCAGCGGATATGTTGTTCATACATTGGAGGCTTCTATATGGATATTATTAAATACTTCAAACTATAAAGATGCTGTATTAAAAGCCGTTAATTTTGGAGATGATACTGATACTACTGCTGCAGTTGTTGGAGGACTTACAGGTTTATATTATTATGTTGATAATATTCCGAGTGAGTGGATTGATACTTTAATTAATAAAGAATTGATAATTAATATTTGTTATAAATTTTTTTAATAATTATATTGATTGGAGTTAATAGATTATGACAAAAACTAATTTTTCTTTAATATACAAAATAATAATAATTATAATTGGTGCTTTAGCGGTGCTTCATGGATTTTTTTACGATAATTTTAAACTCGATATAGAAACTGCATACTATTTCACATATCAAAGTAATATACTTGTAATAACTTATTTTATTTTGGATATTATTAATATTTTAAATAAAAAAGAAACATTTCATCCAAGATTTAAAGGGGCAGTTACAACATCAATAACTCTTACATTTTTAATATATCATTTTTTATTAAGTCCTACAGCAGAAGATTATAAAGGTATTTTTTATATAAGAAATATTATACTTCATTATATAGTTCCAATTATGACTATTTTTGATTATGTAATTTTTGATAAGAAAGGTGCTTATAAAATAGTTGATCCTTTGATTTGGCTTATAATACCTATTATATATTTTACTTTCATGCTCATAAGGGCTAAATTAGGAAGTCCTTTTGCAAATGGAAGTTATTATCCTTATTTTATTGTTGATATAGATCAATACGGACTTAAAACAGTATTAAGAAATATATTTTTTATAGCTTTATTTTTTGTGTTTTTGGGTTATATAGAATATTTTGTTGACAGATTTTTTAATAAACATAATAAATAATTTTGATTTTTTATTTTTATATAATAGTTTATAATTAAATTTCAAATAAGTTAAAAAACTTTTATTTTGTAATTGTTTTATATATAAAAAATAGAAATTATAGAATATACTGAAAATTTTCACTTTGTTAAATTCACCTATACCATTACTGTACACTTTCGTGTGGAACCTAAACATTATATCATAATATTATGTGTAGTCTATAAATGTAGCTGATTACTTATTATGGTACAAAAACTATTATCAAAAGCATACTTATTTTGTTTTACAGTAATATAAGTTATAAAATTTAATCACATATAAAGCGGGTTGCTGACTTCATATGCATGCGGCAATACTATATGTACTTTCTTTAGTTGCAAAATAAGTTATCTACGGCATATCTGTGTATTTCATAGTACAAAGCCATCAAAAATAATAAAATTTAAAAACTAAAATTATTAATTAATACTCCTAATGATGATTATAATAAAATATAAAAAATATTGTTGACAGTAATTGAAATAATTTTATTTTGTTATATAATATATAAAAAATTAGGGGAGCTTAAAAGGCTGAGAGTAAGTTTAATAACTTAGACCCTTATAACCTGTTGGATAATGCCAGTGTAGGGAAATATTTTTATTTTAAATTAAGTTTTCTTAAATTATTTTCTTTTTAATTCTTAT
>CASGDY010000190.1 GCA_949300355.1 uncultured Brachyspira sp. | reverse complement strand
TGAAAATTTAGGTGATAACCTAAAAGACTTAGGTAAAGCAATTATAAAAGGCAGTGAGAAAAAAACTTTATTTAATGATACTCAAAAAGAAGATATATTAAAGATGATCCATAATAATAAAGATTTCATAGATTATTTATCAGGATTAATACTTCAGTATTATTCTTTGAATAAAGAAAAAACATATGATGAAGCTATGGAAAAATACCATGAAATTAAAGGTTTTTATTATGAGGCAAGACAAAGACATTATGATAATGTGGATAAAGCATTAATACCAGCTTTAAATGCCCATTTATATGGAGATGTATTAGTATATTTTAACCGTTCAATATCAAATTTAGTAAATATAGTAGAAGCTTTAACTGGAATAGATAGATAAAAAAGTTTTTATACTTTAGAAAATTTGGTATATATAAAGTTATACTCCTTTTAAATGCTAAAAGACTAATTTTTTACATTAGATAAATTATATCCTATTAAAAAATAATAAACTATTATTTTATATATTAGATTTGTTCATAACTAAATTAATAAATATTTACACTGTTTAATTTTTTAGTATTTTTAAATTTGTAATTGGGGCTTTGCTGCGAAGCACACAGTCGTGCCAAACCCCAGTTCTTTTGGGAGCTGTCCGCCCTTGGCGTGGCACAAAGAACCAGGCGAAGCCGCCTGTGGCGAAAGACTGCAATTTTATACATTAAAATTAATTATTACACAACATATAAAACATTACTTTATCCCTCAAATTATGTTGAAAATTATATAACTAATTTTGTCAACTACTTTTGAAACAAGTCTATTATTTATTTATAGGTATTCTTAAAAATATTTCCATACCAATAGAAAGCACATTATTATTTAATCTATTCCATGCTTTTATTTCTGATATATCTATATTAAATCTTCTAGCAATTATCCAAAGAGTATCACCTGCCCTAACATGATACATTATATCTTTATATTCATAATCAGGGGGAGGCAAAGACTCAAAATAAACGAATCTTCCTTCTCTTATTCTTTGCTGTTCTTCTTCATATTGTGCTAAATCCACTTGCTTAGCATTATCAAGTCCCTGAATAGGTATCATAACCTGCTGACCTATATTGAGACTTTTTGACTTTAATTTATTTATTTCTACTATAGCGTTAATAGGTACTCCGTAAAATTTGGATAAATGGGAAAGTGTTTCATTCATTTTCACTTCATGGCGTCTAAAAGTTACTCTTTCACTTGCTGGTATTTTAGCAAAAGTTTCATTAAATAATTCACCTTTTCCTTCAGGTACTCTAAGAGGATATCTAACCATACCGGGAGGAGTAACACCTCTGGCTAAATGAGGATTCAAAGCCTTTAAATCTTCAGAATCAACTCCTATCATCTTAGCTATAATTGATAAATCGGCAGCATCATCAACATAAACTAAATCACCTTGAGGAAAAACTACCTTGGGTTTATTTATTTTAAATCCGAATTTCTCAGGATTTTTTGCAATTATAACGGCAGCAACATATTTAGGTATATATTCTTCTGTCTCTTTAGGCAAAACACCAGCAGCCAATAAATCCTCAAAATCATTACTTTTTACTTCACGTATAGCTCTGGATATTCTTCCTCCGCCTGCATTATAAGCAATTAAAGCTATTACCCAAGATTTAAAATTTTTATCAAGTCTCACTAAATGATTAGCAGCTGCTTTTGTAGAACGCTCAGGATCAAATCTATCATCAGACCAATAATTTACTTTAAGATTATAAATTGCTCCTGTCATAGGCATAAACTGCCAAAGACCAGCAGCTCCTGCATGAGAAACGGCCTGAGGATTAAAATCACTTTCTATTATAGGTAAATAAGCTAAATCTTCAGGAACACCTTTTTCAGCAAATACTTCTTTTATGTAAGGCAAATATATCTGAGCCCTGTCTATAATACGCTGCATATAAGATTTCCAGCTTCCTTGATACCTATTTATATAATAAGAAACTCTATCATTTCTAAAATTATTTACATCAAAACCTCTAAGTTCTACTACTCTTATATCTCCGCCTAACGATTCTCCAAATACACTAAGTTCATAAAGATTAGCCCCTTCAAGTGCCTTTCGTATATACATATCAAAAGTATCACAAGAATTAGCAAATAAAATTATTATTACAAGAAAAATAATTAATATAATCTTTTTTATTTTTTTAATAATAAACCTGCCTTAAAATTTATCTTTATATTTAACATTATTATTGAAAGATTTTCAACTATTTTTTAGGTTTTAAAAATCGGATATTATAACTAATAAGTTTAGATTTTCTTAACCTATCAGATTTAACATATAATTATAATTAGCAAATATTTATACTATATTTTGTTATAAAAACAGACAGTAACATTAATATACTGCCTGTTTTTAAAAGAGAATTTTATTCTTCTAAATAAGCATAGAAAAATTTATGGAATCCCAAAGGATTATATACAACATCTTTTAATTTAGGAGTAACAAGCAAAGGTTCTGTAAAGAAATAAATAGGAATAGCACCCATATCCTCTTCTATAAGAATTCTTTCTGCTTCATGCATAGCTTCCATTCTTACAGCGTTATCATCAGTGGACATAGCTTTTCCTATAAGCTCATCATACCTTTGATTGCTGTACCCGCCATTATTCTGAGTGTTATAGCTAGTAAATAAACTCATCATAGACATAGGATCTGAATAATCAGCAGACCAGTAAAGTCTTCCTATCATAAATTTTTTCTCTAATAAAGTCTGACCAAGCAAAGCATTATCTATTTGAGTAATAGTAGAATCTATATTAAGATGTTCCTTCCACATTTGCTGAACTGCTTCAAATATTTCAACATGGTTGCCTGGATCTGTTTTAAACTCTATAACTGGGAAACCTTCTCCATTAGGATATCCTGCTTCAGCCAAAAGCTGTTTAGCTTTTTCTACATTTTGAGAATATCCATCTTTAGATATATCGTACAAATCTCCGCCATTAATCCTAAAATCTCCATTTAAATCATTAACGGCATAAGGAACCCAGCCTCCTGCAGGTTTTTGTCCGCCTTTAGTAACCTGTTCTACTATATAATTTCTGTCTATGGCTAATGATAAAGCATGTCTTACCCTAGGATCTTTTAAATATTCATTAGTAACATTAATAGGATAATAATATGTAGCAATTAGAGGTTTAATCTGTATTAAACCTTCTTCCAAAAGGCTTGGAATATCCTGCTGAGGAGGCTCATAAGCCATATGCAAACTTCCGTCTTTTATACCAGCTACAGCAGCAGTACCATTTTGCATAAACATAAATGTTATTTTTTTAGCAACTATTTCATCAGCATTCCAGTAATTATCATTTTTTACAATTATAATATTTTCGTCTATATTACGTTCAGCCATAACATAAGGTCCGTTTCCTATATATGTTTCAGGGCTCAAAGTCCAACTATCTCCATACTTCTCTATTATATCTTCTCTCAAAGGAGCAAATGTAGGGAAAGCAATAACTTCCAAGAAATATGCTGTAGGTGCTTCTAATTCTACAACTAAAGTATGCTCATCAACAGCTTTAACACCCAAAGCATCAACAGGAAGCTCACCTCTGGTAATAGCCATAGCATTTTTTACAGGTTCATGCTGATAGCTGTATTCGCTCGCTACCTTAGGATCAACTTGTCTTCTCCAGCTATATACAAAGTCTTCAGCTACAACAGGTTTACCGTCTGACCAAGTAGAATTAGTTCTAAGGAAAAAGGTATAAACTTTTCCATCGCTGCTTATATCCCAGCTTTCTGCTACACCTGGAACTATTTGATTATTTTTATCTCTAACTGTTAAACCTTCAAACATATGAGATATATAGATAACTCCATATATTTGAGCATTTAAACTAGGATCTATAGTTTTGGGTTCAACACTTAAATTAACAATTATACCTCTTTCTTCATTATAACTATTTTTTTTAGAGCAGGAAATAAAAAAAATTGTTAAAAGCATAAAATAGATAATTATTTTATACCCAAAAGAAATTTTAGTATTTTTCATAAAAAACTCCGTTAAAATTAATTTATTATACATATTTTACACAATTTACAAACTTAGTCAATTAAAAAAAATAGAAAAAATTATAAATAAAATTAAATATTTTTTATTTGATTTATACATTTTCCTGTATTTTTAAATTCAAATATATTATCAATAGAGGTATTTACCATATTAAATAATGCTTCATCTGTATAGAACGCAAAATGAGGAGTTATTATAACATTATCCATTTTGAATAGTTCCTCAATAATTTCATCTTTTAAAATGGTATTCTTTATATCTTTATTAACATATTCTATCTCATTAGAATATACATCTAAAGCCGCTCCGCCTATATGTCCTCTTTTTAAACCATCAAGCAAGTCTTTATTATTAACTATTCCTCCCCTGCTTACATTAATAATATATACACCTTTTTTCATCTTATTTATAGATTCTTTGCATATCATGTTTTCAGTTTCTTTGCTGTATGGTATATGATATATTACAGCATCACTATTTCTATATAATTCATCTAAACTAACATACTCAGCATAATTTTTTATTTCTTCTTTTTCTGTCCTTGAATATGCAAATATATTTTTAGGAAAAAATCCTTTAAGATGTTTGATGGTTAATGACCCTATTCTTCCTGTACCTATAACCCCAATATTTAAATTTCTAATCTCTCTTGCAACAAGCCCTGTTCTTATGTAATTTCTATTATATTCATTTATCAGTATATTATTATAATTTTTAATGAGAGATAGTAAAGAAAGTACAGTAAATTCACTTACAGAATTAGGAGAATATGAAGGAACATTTGCTATTTTTATTCCTATTTTATTGGCATATTCAATATCTATATTATCAAAACCAACCGATCTGGTACTCATATATTTCACACCATATTCTTTTAATTTATCAAGCACCTGATCAGTTATAGCATCTCTTGCATTAAAAACAACAGAATCAAAACCTTTAGCATCTTTGACATTATCAATATTTAAATGGTGTTTGCACAATGTAAATTTTGTATCATATTTTTTTTCCATTAAATTAAAAAATTCTAATTCATCATCTAAAACAGAATATACAACTACACTCATATTATTTCCTTTAATACATATATAAAAAAATAACAGACTTGTTTCAAAACTAAATTAATAAATATTTATATTATTTTAATATTTTCATATTTTCATTTTATAGTTTGTCTCT
>CASGDY010000189.1 GCA_949300355.1 uncultured Brachyspira sp. | reverse complement strand
CCTATAGGGGTATCTTTCGGAGGCGGTAATACAGACGGAGCTGCTGGTAAAACAGGATTTGAATCTGGCATTAATGCCAAATTAGGCTATATGTTTATTTTTGATATATGGGCTTTAAGCGTGCTTGCCGATATAGGATATAGTTATGACAGTTATAAAGTATTTAATTCAGATACATCATCAGAAAGCATTACAGATATTTATGATAGTTTATATGTACACAGTTTTCAATTAGGAGTAATTCCGAAATTTAGTTTTAAAGCATTTTCTGTAGGTTTAGGCGCAGGCATAAAAATCCCTTGGGCATTATCCCACAAATATAAAAGAATTGACAGATTTTCTAATAGCAGTGAAATAAATACTTCGCATAATGAAACCCTTTATGGTAAAAATATCAATAAAATATTACAAAGCAAAGTTATACCCTATTTAAAAGTAACATTTGAATACTCTATTTATTTCAATGAAAAAATAGCTTTTAATATAGGAGGATATTTTGGATATGATTTTAATATCAGCAAAAAAAATATTATTTACTCAAATCCTTCTTATGATACGTTTGAAACAAAAATTAATACATTTGATATGGGCTTACAAATAGGACTAAGATTTGCTCCCGCACTAAAATAGTACTAACTATATAGTTTTTATCAGCTTGATATTTTTTTATATATTACTATACTATAACATCATAGGAGTTTGTAATAAAATGAAAAAAAATATGTTATTAATTACTGCTTTTATATTTCTATTTAATATAGAAGCATTTTCTAAAAGCGGTTTTGCAGTTATACTTAATGTACCCGTTGGACTTTCGGTAGGTATTCCTATTGGAGTAAATCAAGGAGAAACACTTAACAAAATAGGAATAAATACAGGGGTAAATGTCAAATTGGGATATTTATTCGATTTAGGAAAATTCGGAGTAACACCTTTATTAGAATTAGGCTACAGTTATGATACTTATGCTTATTCTATTTTTCTAAAAAACAATATAGTTGGAACTTCAAGAAGAATCAGTATAAGCGAGACCATTAATACTCACAGCATTCAAGTTGGTCTTATTCCTAAATTAAATATAGAAAATTTTGCAATAGGATTAGGTTTTGGAGTAAAGATTCCTCTATATCTTATAATCAAGCAAGAAGGAGTAATGTCCGAAGGAAATAATAACGTTAATCAGGAAGGAGAAACTATTATATCTCATGTTGATAGAAAAGGTATAGAAAACCGTTACAGCAGAGATGTAATACCATATATAAAACTCAGCTTTGACTATTATTTCTTCTTTACAGAAAAATTATCTGTTGCTGCAGGTGCTTACATAGGATATGATTTCGGATTTCCTAGCAAATCATCTCTAAATGAAAGATTAGATAGTTTAGATATAACTGCTCAGATAGGGCTTAGATTCGGACCTAATATGGCAGAATAATAAATGTTATTGATATTGGGGATTTGATATGAAAAAAACAACAAAATTATTAATAATAATTTTTATTTTTATATTAACAAATATTAATATATTTGCAGAAAGCGGTTTTGAAGCCATACTTAATGTACCTATAGGTTTATCTATCAGTATTCCTACAGGAAGCTATAGAGAAAGTTTTTTAGATAAAAATGCCGATAGAAGCGGAAATATAGTAGCGGATGCAGGCGTTAGTGCTCAGATTGGATATTTATTTGATATAGACAAATATGATGATATAGGTGTAAGCCTATTGGCAGAAATAGGGTATCAATATAATGTTTATTCATATATGTCTCATTTAAACAAACATTATGATAACGGTTTTTCAATTGATGATAAATTAAATTATTATTTGAAAGCACATAATTTTCAGTTAGGTTTGCTTCCTAAATTTGTTAAAGGCAATTTTGCTTTCGGAGTAGGATTCGGTGTAAAGTTTCCTCTATCATTAATCATTTCAACAGAAAATATAATAATAGATTTTAATAACCGTGAATATCACAGAGAACAAGTTAATGAAAATTATAATATACAAGATGTAGGAAAATTGTATGAATCTATAGTTATACCATATGTTAAACTTACATTTGACTATTCTATATTTTTTACAGAAAAAATAGCTTTAAATTTAGGTGCTTATGTTAATTATGATTACGGTCTTAAATCAAAATATGCTGACTTAAGAATAGACAGTGTAGATATAGCTGTTCAAATAGGATTAAGATTTGCGCCTCAATTGTAAACTATCTTTTAGAATTGCCGATAATATAAGGAATGTATCGTAATTTAGCGTCTGTGGCTCAACGGATAGAGCAGCGGACTTCGGTTCCGCCGGTTGGGGGTTCGAATCCTCTCAGACGCGTTTATAAAAAAGTTGCTTATTTCTATAAATATTGTTAAAATATGTTATAATTTTTACATAGGATTAAGGGTTTCAATGGAATGAAAGAAAAAAATCTAAAAAAATTTAATTTTGCTATATTGATATTATTTCCTATAATACTCTTAATATTTTCTTTGAGCTATAACATATATAGTGTCGGAACTTCTAATAGAATCAAAAAAGAATTGGAGAATTTCACAAATTCATTATCTTTGAGAATGGAAAGCAAGTATATGGATATGATGACGCTCTATTTCAAAGATGAATTAAATAACTATGCAATAGCAAATGAGTTTACTAACCTAGTAAAAGAGCAGGTAAGATTAGGTGTTACTCCGCATTTTAATTCTTTAAAGTTCTCTATAGATTATACAATGAAAACAAGTATAAGAAATACTACTTATGCTTTATTATTTATAGCAGTTCTTATGTTTATATTGACATTAGTACTAAATTTTACTAATAACAGCTTTAACTCAGCTAATAGAAATAACTTGCAGCCGCAGCAGCCCGCAAGCGAGCCTCCGCGTACGCCAGAGCAGTCAGCAAAGCCGATAAATAATGTTATAGATTCATCATCAAGCGACAGCATCAAAATCGAAATTGAAAATATGTATAAGGATCTTGTAAAAGAAATAAAAAATTCAAGAGACGAACAGGCTTTGGAAATTTTAGAAAAGATGTTTCAATTAGATGACAGAAACTATCTTGCTTTAAATGGTGCAGGAATACTTAATACAAAAATATACAGCAGAGATAATACAGAAGAACATTTCAAAAAAGCTAATCAATATTTTGAATATGCTCTGTCATTATATAATCACAATGATATTATATCAAACAATAAAGCTATATTATACTCTGTTAAATATGAGCTCAAAAAATTAGAAGATGATTATGAAACTGCTTTAATAATATTTAATGATGCTTTATCTGCTAATCATTTAGATATTGAGCTTCTTAATAATAGAGCCACTTTATATTCAGTAAAATATAAAATAAACGGCGACGAAAACTTATATGAAAGAGCTTTAAATGATTACAGCGAACTTGTAAAAATAGATTTCAATAATATTTATGCTTTAAATAATAGAAGTGCTCTTTATTTCCATAAATATAAAAATACTGGAGATAAAAAATATTTTGATAAATCTATAGAAGACTGTAATACTGCTTTCAAAATAAACTCTGCTGAAGCATTATATGATAACAGAGGCTCTTTATATATTTATAAATTCTAATTATCTAAATCCAAGTCTATTTTTTCTGTATTCTTTTTCTAAATTTTCAATGTTTAATTCTTCGTTATTAACTAATAATTCATCTGTGCGGTATATACTGCTTTTATTATTTTTTTTATCAATAAGAAAATAATTACAAAGTTTTGTATCTTCCATACTCATAAGCGTAATATCATGAGTTGAAAGTATTAACTGAGAAGTATCTCTTTCAATATCATCAAACTCTCCATTCCTAAACAGTTTAATACTAAACTCCAATAATTCAGACTGCACTCCGTTAAATTCATCAACTATTGATAATGTACCATTCATTATAGAAGCCAGTATATATATTAGATTAATAGCATAAACTTTGCTTCCTTCAGATTCCACTTCATCAAAATCATTGCTGTATGAATCATGGCTTGAAACTAATCTTTTATTATCTAAAATAAAAGAAAATTCATTATCTCCTACCCCATCAACAATGTTTAAATCATCAATATCTGCCATAGACAGCAATTTTTTATATATATCCCAAAAATTGTATTTACTGAAATATTCAAAAGCATTTACTATAGCATAAGATGAAAAATCTGCCTCATTGATAAAAGGAAATAAAAAACATAAATTCTTAAATAATGATATATAATAATTAATCTCTTCTCTATACTTATCTTTAACATTATCATCATCTATATTATTAAAGAAACTTAAAAAAGTATTAGTATCTGGAATATTGGCATCATAATGAAACATGCCGCCAGATATATTATTATAATTTCTTTCAAATATTGTATTGTCTAGTTTCTTAAGCCTCTCAAGTTTTATACTTTTATTATTGTTATCTAATATCAGTTCATAGCTGTATAATATATATTCATCATAAGAATAAAATTCCAGATAAAATCTAGTATCTTCCGTTTTTCCGTAAATCATATTAGGGTCTAAAAGTCTTTTTATACTATCCTCGCTAGAAATTATATATCCATTATTAGAATAAAAAATATATTTTAAGGCATTAAGTAAATTACTTTTTCCGCAGCCATTATATCCGTATAAAAGACATAATTTAGAAATATATTCTTCATCATTTATTTTTATTGCATATATACTATTGGACTTAACAGTTAAATCAAGAACAGCCTCATCATAGAATGATCTGTAATTTGAAATTATAAATTTTTTAAGCATATTAATTTGTTTTTATTTATATATTTTTCCTTATTATTTATAATAACAAAAAAAATACTAATATGTAAATAAAAAATATTGCTAAACTAAATTTAACCTTTATTAATTGAAATAATGAAAAAAAACATTATACTTGATTATATTTTTTAATGGGGTAAAAATGAAAAAATATATAACAATCTTATTATTATTTATGTTATTATGCTGCAATTCTAAAAAAATAAATTACACAAAAATAGATTACAAAATAATACCAGAAACTTTTGAAATTTATTTTGTTAAAGATAATACTAAAATACCTATATCCGCACCAAAAGAAATAAATGATAAAATAATAAATTTAAAAACTAATGATAATAAAATAACTTTTGAATATGCTGATAAAAACATTTTAACAGAAATTAAACAAGTAAAAGATTATTTGGAAGTAAATATTATTTCAAAAACTAAAGAAGATAATAATTTTATTTTCCCAAATG
>CASGDY010000188.1 GCA_949300355.1 uncultured Brachyspira sp. | reverse complement strand
TGTATATTTACTGTTATGCTTATTATGGCAGACTATTATCTGTAATTAGTGGTTGTTTTGGAAATATATTTATAAATAATGATAAGATAAAAGGGTATTATAATATACTCAGTAATTTTATGGATAATTATATTTCTATTTATTGTTTTGATGATAATAAACAAAATGACAAAGAATATTTTAGCTGGTATGATATTATTATAGAAAGAAATGAAAAAGCCATTATAAAATTTGATCGTTCTCTTTATGATTTTATAAATAGTGATAAAAAGGAAATTAACTATATTGTGGAAATATCTGATTCTAAAATTATAAATGGAGTTTTTGAAGTTAATAGAAATCCTGATATTAAGGTAGAATATTTTAAATTAATATTTAAAAAGATGGCAAAATCTAATCATTTGATAAATATTCTTCGCTATTTATTTGATCTCTATCATTTCAATATAAAAAACAATGATAAAATTAATTCATATATAAATGGAGATAATAAATCGTATTCTGAGAAAAAAAATGAATTGAAAATAAATATTGAAAAGATTTTAAAGAAACATGAGAGTATGCCATTTAATGATATTAAAACTAAATACTATGATAAACTTAAAGATTTTTATAATGCTGATAATATAGTGTATTTTGATGATAAAACAATATGCGTATACAAAAGATTTTCTAAAATAGACTCTGATAATAATCTTATGGTAAATAATATATCGCTCATAATTTAAATAATATATCGCTCATAATTGATTTAGATAATGAAAAATTAATAAGTCCTTATTTGAAAGATTTTGTTAATAATGCTGATGAGATATTAAAAAGATATAATGTTCCTAAAAACTTTTATAATGATACAGACAATTTAATTTTTCTTATAACAGAAGCCGGTATTACGTGAATTATCAATAGCATTAGCAGAGAACTTTCATCTGTTTGAAAATTGACAAAATATATTTGTTTAGGTATATACTAAGAATTTTTAAGTTTGTCAACTACTAGCCGTAGTGGCAACCCGCACGGTATCGCTTATTCTTAATGAATGTCCTTTATACGTGCGGCTGATTACTTATTATTATACAAAATCAATAAATCTATATTATATGTAAAACATATTTCTTAATATTAGATAATCTTTTATTTTATAAAAAGTTATAATTTACATTTATAAAAAGGTGAAAATTGACAAAGTATAGTTGTTTGGGTATATATTATTTTTAGTATGATTTAATACTATATTTTTCAATTGAAACAAATAAAAAATAATAAAAAAACGAGTAAATTTTAAAAATTACGTATGTATTGACATAATTCTAATTTTTTATATAATACCATACCATAGGAGGTTATATGATATGAAAGGTAGAATTTTAAAATTTTCATTCTTTTTATTAATTTCAACTTTTTTATTTGTTAATATTGCATGTTCTAAAAAAACAGAAAAAAACACAAATATCCCTGAAGACCTATACGGTCAATATTTTATGTCACCTGATGAAACATATATGAAATCGCTTCTTATAATTGTAGATTATGATGGTATAGAAATTAACTATCCTAATGATGAATCTACAATAGAAGTTGTGAAAAAATGCGTGGATATTGTAATGGAAAGCGACAGAGCTATAAAAGGCGATATAGGAAATAGTAAATTATCACAAGTAGCAGATAATCATTATAAAACTATATCTAAAAATGATGCTCACTTAGAATTTAAATTTACTAATGAAGCACTTGAACTATCTGTTTATGATGGAACACAGCAAGTAAAATCAATTAATTTGAGTAAATTAGGAAAATGATATTGAAAAATATCTTAAGTGAATAAAATTATAATTAGATACAATAAGTTAGTTGTATAAAAAATCGTATTTTAAAATTTTATTCACTTTATTAGTTTTTTCATGATGGATTTATATTTAATCTTAAAAAGCTAGTAAACAAAAATAAGTGAGCCGAAGCCTTTGACTTAATTTATTAAGTCAAACCTTTAGGCGAACCGAGTAGGCACACTTCGTGTGGGCGAACATAACAATAATAGGAGTTTATTATGATAGATAATATATTTGATTTTCTCTTGAATCAAAATGAAAATACGAAGTTTATTATAGGTTTAGTTTTTATTGTTATTTTTTATATTATTTTTATGTATATAAAGAAGCGTTCCAAGAAATGGTATTCTCAAAATAAAATAATAGTAGATGGAAAAGATTTCTTTATGCTTAAAGATAAAATAAATAATATATATATTAATTGCTATAGATATAAAGATAATGCTTATGCCAAATGGTTTAACGATCACCATTCTAAAATGGAGGATATACTATCATTAAACAACAATTGGGCAGAAGATGAACGAAAAATACAATTTGACGGTTTTGCGAATGAATATTTTGACCGTTTTCCAAGTCAAATATTTATAAATAACGGCGATGAATTAATTATTCGTGAAACTAGTAAATTATACATAGATGAAATGGTGGTTTACCATGATTATGACAAAAAATATTTTAAGGATTTATATTACAGACAATACAAAATAGAAACCCCTTTTCAATATTATGAATTTAATCCAAATGATAAACCTAAATTTGAGGGTTGGTATTCAAAAGAAGATGTAAGAGATAAACTTACAACTATAACATTCAGAAAAGAATTAGATTATGAAAGAACATCTAAGATTGAATATACAATGGATATTGAAAATAAAAGAATAGAAGGAGTTTTTGAAGTTATTAGAAAGCCTGAAATAGAAGTAAAACAATTTTATATTCCAATTGAACAGATGAGTTTTCCTGATAAACTGTCTTACAAATATGATGGTTTGGGAGTTGATGAAACAAAAAAAATGCTTACTAATTATTTATTTAATTTCAATTATCCTTTTATTAAAGGAAAAGAAAAAATAAATATGGCTATCAGCGGAGCTTATAATTTTGATGAAAGATTCAAACAAGAAAAAGGAAAAGAGCTTGAAGAGAAATTGAAGCATAAAAATGCTCTTTGATATATTCTGTCCTTTAGATGCTATTGGTCTTATATATTATAGGAAATTTAAAGACTTTAGATGCCTTGATATATCATACTATGATGATGAAGTAATATGCGTATACAAAAGAACAGTAGAAGCAGATACAGAAAGTAAAGAAGCTATGGTAAAGAATAATTCTCTTATATTTGAATTGGAGAGTGAAAAAAGTATAAGTTCTTATTTAAGAGATTTAGTTGTTGATAGTAAAGAATTATTATTTAAATATGAACTTACTGATAATTTTTATAATAATATGAATAAATTAATATTTCTTTTAACAGATACAGGAATTATAGTAATGCCTGAATATCCTGATCTAGATATTAATGACTCTGCAGATGAATATGAAGAAATTGCAGAAAGAGTATTTATTCCTACAGAGCATTTAAAAAATTATCTAAATAAAAGTCATTATTTATTTAATTTTTTTAGTAGGAGATAATTAATTTTTATATACTGAAACAATTATTTTTGTAAATTTCTATATTTTTATAGATATATTATCAACTTTTTTGACACACACGCTCTGCGGACTTCGTCAAAGTTGCTGCCGGCACGCTTCGCGAAAACGCAAGTACTTTAACTCTATATGTATAGAATATATCTTAAATGTAGTATAACACATTGTCGCAGTCACACATAGCAGTAAGTATACTCACTAGCTTATACATGGCGAACCAAGTAGGCACACTTCGTGTGGGCGAACATAGCAATAATAAATTATAATTTTTAAATATTAGAAAGCTAAATATAAAAATTGTGAGCATCTAGCAAGGCTATATACTATTAGCGAACAATTTTTATTAGCAACAATCGTAGCTATTTATGATATCATTTGGTATATTTGAACCATTAAGACTTTTTCTTATTAGTGACTATTTCTGGCCTATTATTTTTGGAGTACCTGCCATTTTGCTAGCTGTAATTTTTATGCTTGAGAAGAGAGCAAAAAAATGGTATGCTAAAAATAAAATATTGGTATATGAAAAAAGTTTTTTCATGCTGAAAGATAGAATAAATAATATATATATTAATTGCTATAAATATAAAGATAATGATTATGATGAATGGTACAGAAAACATCGAGGTAAAATAAAGTATTTAATTAAAGTAAAATTTGATAATTTCGCACGTGAATATTTTGCTTCTTTTACAGGGCAAATGTTTATAAATAACGAAAATAAATTAATGATTCGTGAAACTAATGAATTAAATAATAATGCAATTAATGTTTACCGTGATTATGATATGGATTATTTTGAAAGACTAAAGGAAAAGCAATTAAAATTCTATATTCCTTATGAAACGTACTGGAAAGAACCGCATAAATTTTCTAATTGGAGTTCAAAAGAAAAGAATAGAGAAATTTTATTAAAGATAAAATTCAAAAGAGAATTCGATTATGAAAGAACATCAGAAATTGAATATACTATGGATATTGAAGGCAGAAAAGTAGAAGGAGTTTTTGAAGTTATAAGAAAGCCTGAAATGGAAATAAGAGAGTTTTATATTCCAGTAGAACAGACTACTTTTACTAATGATAAATTTTCAGCTTATCTTGGTATGGATGAAGTAAGAAAAATGCTCACTAATTATTTATTTAATTTCAATTATCCTTTTATTAGAGGAAAAGAAAGAATAAATTCAGCTATCAGCGGAGCTTACAATTTTGATGAAAATTTTAAAGAATCAAAAGGAAGAGAACTTGAAGAAGAATTGAAAAATAAAGAACTTATTATAGAAAAATTCCATCATTATGACCAAAACAAAGCCTATTATGCAGATAAAATTGGTATTATATACTATAAGAAACTTAAAGACTTTAGATGCTTTGATATATTATACTATGATGATGAATTAATATGTATATATAAAAGAACTGTAGAAGCAGACGAAAGAAGAGATGAAGCTGCAGTAAAAAATCATTCTTTTATATTTGAATTAAGCGGAGAAAAAAGTATAAGTTCTTATTTAAAAGATTTAGTTACTGATAGTAAAGAGTTATTATCCAAGTATATAGTTCCTGATTATTTTTATGACAATATAGATGATTTAATATTTCTTTTAACAGATACAGGAATTATAGTAATGCCTGAATACCCTAATCTAATTCTTAATGATGAGGATTATGATTTAGAAAATACAAATGAAAAAATTGCAGAGAAAATATTTATTTCATCAAATAATTTAAAAAATTATTTAAATATAAGTCATTCTTTATTTAATTTTTTTGATAGGCAATAATTGATTTCATAATTAATTTTTATATAATATGGAGGGTATACTGTAAAACATAAAATTTAAATATATAGCTAAACAACTATATTTGGTCAAAAATTGTTTTATTATTTGTGGGGACTAGCCCCCACACCCACAGTTCTTTTACCGACGCTCTGCGTGCCGTAGGCAAGGTACCTTTCGGTATTGGTATAAAAGAACTATACGAAGTACGCCTACAGCGAAGAACTGCATTTTAGTATAAATTTAGGATATATCCTATATTTAACACGTATATTTAAAATATAAAGTTACAGCAATTTCGTTTTCGCGAAGCGTATCCGAAGGATAAAAACTTTGACGAAGTCCGCAGAGCGTGTGCATCAAAAAAGTAGATAAAATTTACATATAGTACATCAGTTTACAAAGTTAAAAATTTTCAGTATTATAAATAAAAAATTAGTGATTTTATTTATTAGTTTATATTGTGTACCAAGTAGGCACACTTCGTGTGGGCGAACATAACAATAATAAAAGCGAGCAGAGCCACCTCTATACTTCGCAGAATGCGGACAAAGTCAGTATAGAGGTACTTTCAGGCGATGCGAGTATAACAATTAATAAGTGAGCCGAAGCCAGCTAGTGAGTTTACTCACTAGCTTATTATAGGCGTAGGAGAACATAACAATAATAGGAGATAGCAAACAATGAAAAATTTAATAACTAAATTTATGGATAAGGATATAATAATTTTGCTGGCAGTAGTGATTTTAGTAGCCGCTGTCATAATAATTATTAATATACCTAAAAATAAGGCTAAGAAAAATCCTGTAAGATTTTATAAAAATAATTTTTTCATGCTTAAAGATAAAGTTAACAATATATATGTTTATGTCTATGAACACAAAAAAAATGATAATTATAAT
>CASGDY010000187.1 GCA_949300355.1 uncultured Brachyspira sp. | reverse complement strand
AAAAAGTTTTATAAATCACATTTTTTTAATTTTAAAGTAATTTTATAATAAATTTAATTGATATTATTTTAATATATATAACTATAAAATATATAATGTTATATGTTTTTTATTACTGATTTATATTAATATGATGATAATTTGATATTTTTGACTAAATTAATTATTTGCTGTTTATAAAAATATATTTAGATAGTTGTTGATATGAAAGCGAAAGATAAAAATTTAAAAAATAAATTAAAAAAAATAGAAGTATCAAAAGAGGAATTGGAAGCTAAAGAAATTCCATTGCTTTTTAGTGTGGTAAATTTTTCTTCGAATATACCTGTTTCTATGTATGCGGATACTATAGGAATAAAAACTTCTGAATCTTCATATAGAGCTTCAATGCATTCTGAAGTAAACAGAAATATCAGTGAAGAATATCTTTTAAACTCTAAAAAATCATCTATAGATTTATCTACAATGCTTGATGTTGTAGGCTATTCATCATTTCCAATAGATGCATCTTTGAGTAATAGAGTATTATTGGAAGAAGAAGTACATAAAAAAGGAAATGCCGTTAAACTTCCGCCCTATAAAAATATTAATGCTCCTATAGGCTCTGTAATAAGATCAAGAAGAAGCAGAAGAGATTTCAAAGGCAAGCCATTAACAATGGGTGATTTATCCAATTTACTTTATTATGGAGATGGAATTTCAGGAGATTTTGATTTTAATTTAAATAAAAATGAATACGGTACAATAACTTTTTCAGATAAATATATATCAAAGTTAAGAACAGCTCCTTCAGGCGGAGGACTTTATCCTATATATCTTTATATAGCGGCACTCAATATAAATAATCTTGATAAAGGTATATACAAATACATGCCTTTTACTCATTCTCTTGAAAAGATTAAATTATTCAATGATGATGATTTAGAAAACTATTATAATAATGTTTTCGGCAGCGGTATAGATTTAAGAAAAACAGCATTATCCATTTATTATGTGTATAGCATATATGAAAACTCAAGGAAGTACGGAGATATGGGGCTTCAATTTGCTTTGATAGAAACGGGTGAGATTGCTCAAAATATACAGCTTACTGCAGCTGCAAGCGGTATTTTGGCATGCGATATTGGGGGATTTAATAAAACTTTATCCGAGGATTTACTCAATATTGACGGTAATACTAATCATGTTGTGCATTTGACTTTACTTTCAAAATAAAATAATTAAATTTATGGCATTAGAAACATATATAAAAAATAATAGGTTAATAAAATGGCTAAAAAAAATATTAAACTTTATGATAATGTAAGCATTTTCTTTAATTCTGATGATGAAATTAGATTTAGAAAAGGAATATGGAATTTTGAAGAGGCTTCTTTAGAGCTTAGTGATTTAAATGACAGTATAAAAGAAGCTTTAATATTCATAGCTAAAGAACTTTTTGATGATAAATTGATTTCTTTTGATGATATAGTAAAGAAATTTTCTCTTAATGATAAAGACAGTAATTTTTTAAATGAGCTTATATCTTCTCTTATAGGCAATAGATTTTTAGAGTATGATGACAAAAAAAATAATATGCTTAATACGGTTTATGAGTTTATAGGGGAATATTTTTATGATATACCAGATGAAAGCAAGGTTCAGAAAAATAAAATAATGTTCATTACTGATAATGAGAGATTAAAAGAGTATGCTAAATTGACTTCTGAAGATTTGTATATGAATGTTATTATGATGAATGCTGATGATATAAAAAAATTAGAAAGAGCAAATCTCACAGATACAACAGATGCCATTGAAAATATGGAAAAGCATAAAGAATTAATAAAATTATTTGATGATATATCATGTGTTGTTGTAAGTGCCGAGAAGCCGAGATTAAATTTACTTAGAAATATTAACAGGCTTTTACTTGATAAATCTATACCAATAGTCATATCAATATTAGACGGGCCTTTTTTGAATATTACCACAATAAAAGGCAAAGAAACCGGATGTTATGAATGCTTTGAAAATAGGGTAGTAGCTAGAAATGAAAGTTTATCAGTTTATAATAAATTTGTGAAGCAGACTATGAATTTCAAATCAAACGGTAAAAGAACATATATAACGCCTATTTTGCAGACATTTACTTCTCTTGCATTGTATGAGGCATTTTTATTTGCTGCTATAGGTAAATGCAAACTTGCAGGACGCGTTATTAATGTTTATATACCTTTATTAGAGATTCAAATTCAGGATTTATTAAGAGTGCCTTTCTGTCCGGCATGCGGTAATGTAAGCAAGGCTAAATATAATGAAATGTACACTTCTTCAAAGGAGATAATAGAAAACTTTTCAAGTAAAGTTATATTAAAGTTATAGTAAAAAATTATAACTAAATAATATTAATTTGTGTTTAGCAATATAAATATCAAATTTAAGTTAAATATAGCCTTTTTGCTTCTTTGTGGCAACAAAAGAAGTGGGGTATGGGGCAAAGCCCCATATATTAAAAACAAAATATAATTTTATTTTTTATGAATTATAGTTATGTAGGTATTTATGAAATAATTAAGTAAAGAGATGAAAATATATGATTAAATATTATCCAAGCCATAAAAATATATTAAATAAATATAATTCTATTTGCGGACACCAAACAGGGATTATGGATTCTCTTATCATAATGCAGGCTAATTCTGTTATTGCTGAAAATATTAATACATGTACGGCAATGCTTCCTGATTATCATAAAATATTATTAGGCGATAATGCTGAAGTGAATTATCATCTTTCAGGCTATGGTATTTATAGAGATGAGGCTATTATTAGATTATTGGGTGAAGGTATTGAGAGATATGCATTATTTACAGCAAATTTATACTTTGAAGAAAAATTAAAATACGCTTCTTATAATCAATTAAAAGAAAAGTATCCTGATAATATAATACCATTTGAATATGTAAAAATATACAGTGATGAAGATTGTAATAAATTAAACAGCATAGGAATTTTAGAAAATATCACAGAAGATGATATATTATCTTGGGTGCTTCTTCCTTCTTTGTTTAATAAAGAAAAAGAATATTATGTACCGGCACAGAATTTCTTTTTATCGCATATTATTAGAAGAGATAAAAAAGAAAAAATATTTATAGGCGGATTTTCAAAGGGAAGTGCAAGTCATAAAAGTATTCCTCTTGCTTTGAAATCTGCTATAACTGAAATAATAGAATGCGACAGCTGCATGATAAAATGGTATACGGGCAGTAAAGTTAAAGAAATTATTATTGATGATGATATTCTTAATGAAGTTATAAATAGTGTTTTAAAAGATATTGATTATAATGTGAGAGTTTTTGATTATACAGTAGACAAGAAATTAGGCTATGTATTTACTGTTATGCTTGAAAATAAAAATGAAAAATCTCCTTATATTGTTGTAGGTGCTTCTTCAGGACTTAATCCTAGAAAAGTGATATACAGAGCTTTTATGGAGGCTTTGGCTATACTTACATTAAATATTAACGGACCTTTATCAATGCCTGCCGATTATTTGGAAACAGTATCACAAAAAAATTATCTTAATCTTGACAGCAATGTTAATTATTGGGCTGATGCTGAAAATAAAGATAAAAATTTAAAATTCATTAACAGCAAAGTTCAGGAGAAAATCGAATTAAAGAAATATAAAAACCTTGAAGTAAATACTGAATCAGATTTGGAATATTTACTTAAAGGGCTTTATAATGTGTCAAAATATGCGGTTTATTTGGATATTACGCCTTCAGAAATAGCTGATAAAGATTTGCATGTGATGCGTGTATATGTTCCGGAGCTTGTTCAAATGTCAATGCCTGCTTTCCCTTATAGTAAGCATCCTAGAATCATTGATAATGGAGGAATTTCAAATAATGAATTTCCACATCCATTACCTTAGTGCTTTTCTTGTACTCTTGGCTATTTCTTTTCCTACTTCTTTGATTGGAATATTTTATAAATTAAATTTTGGAAGAATTAATACTATACTTCCAAATAGTTTAAGTTATCTTTTATTTGTTATAATAGTGTTTTTTACAGGCTATATTGGAAGCATTAATTATAATATTAGTATTTATTTTGTGATTTTGTCTTTTATTATGTCTCTTATATGTATAGGTATAGAAATATTTGAGGCAATGCTCATTCATTTTTTTAAATATAGATTTTGGATAAAAAATATAGAAGTTCATGAAATAATAGAAAAAAAGAATATATTATTTGATATTATCATTATATTTATAGGTGCTTTATGCGAGGAGATAATTTTCAGACAGGTATTTTTTAATATTACCTATAATGTATTCAATATTAATATTTATATTGTGATTATACTTTCGGCTTTTATATACTCTATTAATCATATATATTTCGGAGCTAATGCTGTATTTCAGAAATTTATTGTAGGAATTATATATTCTTTATTATTTGTATATTCTTCTTTTAGTATAATAGCACCTGTAATTACTCATTTTTTACAGAATTTTATTTTATATATATTATCGTTTAGAAGAAATAAAAGAGAGACATTAAATTGATATTTTTAAATCTTTTACCATATATAGCCGTATCTTTTATATTGGGTATTATAATCAAGTTTTCAGAACGTACTAATATCATTAATAATATTTGCTTTAAATTAATGAATCATAGCAGGCTTGAATATAATGAGATGTATGTTTATGTAAGTACTTATATATATTGGCTTTTGATGATTATTTTTGCTGTTATAATAAGCGTGATACAAAAACAAAATATTTTATTATATTTGTATACAGAAAGAAAATATATAATTTATATTTTTATAAATATTTTTGCTGTTATATCTGCTTTTGAACTGATTATGA
Source organism: uncultured Brachyspira sp. (assembly GCA_949300355.1). GTDB lineage: Bacteria > Spirochaetota > Brachyspiria > Brachyspirales > Brachyspiraceae > Brachyspira. The sequence continues at coordinate 413 of CASGDY010000187.1, read as the reverse complement.
GTGTAATGAGTTTAATCAATAAAGATATAAGAGTAAATACAATATTTAATAATATATTATTAGTTCCTTCTGTGGATATGCTTTATTCTTCAAGGAGCAATCCTAAATGGACTTTAATAATGTTTGCAAGTATAATCAAATGCTTATTCTTTAACGGAGTAATATATTCAGCTGTAAAAATGCATTTTAGCAATTACAGTGTATTTTTTACTATTTTCATAGTAAGTATGTTATTTTCATTAGAAGAAATTTTGAGAGTAAACAGCATAAAGCAGGCATTAATATTTACTATAGCCTGTTTTGTTGTTATAACTATTAATGCTCTCACATTTGAGTATAGCGGAAGTTTGATTCCTTCCGTATTTGCTAATATATCTTTTACGCTTTATTATTTTGGGCAATTTGAAAATATT
>CASGDY010000186.1 GCA_949300355.1 uncultured Brachyspira sp. | reverse complement strand
AATAATTTTATATTATTTATAGTAATAAACTTTTCATTTATATAATAAAAAATCAGCTGACAACTAAATTATCAGCTGATCCTTTATAGCTTTAAAAGTTATAACATAACTATATTTTTTATGAATTAGAATTCTTTATTTTTTCTATCCAACTATTATATTCTTCATCTGATATCTCATCTAGTATTTTTACATAAGGTTTCAATTTCTGATGAGGTTTCGTGAAGTAGCTTATATCCCATTTTACAGGTTTTGCCCACATTCCTTCACTATCCATAATCAATATATGAGTGCCGTCCAAGTCAGGAATTTCTTCTGGAGACATATCGCTGTATAATATTTTGTAGCAATCCAATTCTCCGTTCTCATCTTCAATATTATAAGTACTGTCTTTTTGAAGAGCGTACATAGTGTAGTATTGCTGATGTGCCTCTGCTTCCATTAATTCCTGAGGATGCTCATTTCCAGCGGCTATATTATAAATAGTTTCATTGAACTCATAATTATCTATGCCGTATCTTTTTAATAAGCCTTTTTTATATAATTCTGCTTCTAATAAAGTTATAAGATAATAGCCATTACTCATATCTGAAGCCTCTATATAAAAACCTCTCTGAACTTTAGGCGAAAGAACAAGAACTTTTGTTTTACAGCATGCTTCTATACCAATATGTACATAAGATAAAGCATTAATATAACCTTCTAAATATTCTATATGATCCTCAAGTCCTAAATTGATAAAATACTTTCTTAAATCCTGATTAGAACATATAACAGTCATAACAGGAGGTATCATCATATCAATTCCAATAAATGCCTCCAAAGGTTTATAATCCAATCTGTACATAACATCTATATTAATACGAGCTATATCATCATCTGTAAGATCATCTTCATCTACATTATAAAGCTGTGCTGCATTCTCTATGAAACGGCAGGCATTATCTATATTTCTAAAAAATAAATTAATAATATTTTTACCTATTTCATCATCTACTATATCTTCATGATGAAGTGAATGTCCTACAAAATTAGCAGCATAATATGATTTTAATATATCCATATTTTCAAATTCTGATGCTATTTGTCTGCATATATCCAATTCTTTATCATGATTTTCTTTTACATACTCTTTTAATTTTAAAAATTTCTCATTTTGAGATATAAGTTTTTTATTTGCCACTTCTTCAATATTTGATTTTTGCTTAGTGTAGTCAATATACTCTTTTACTATGTCTTCCATTGATAATATCTCCTAACATTTTTATATATTATATCATAAAAATTGAATATAAGGTATAAGTAAAACAAGTAAAATAGAATAAATTAAAGCAGGAAGGAAATCCCCTGTCTTTATTTTTGCCATTTTTAATAAATTGATTCCTATCATCATAACTGTGGCACCACCCACAGCAGAAACTTCATTAAGCATAGTTTCAGAAACATAAGGCTCTAAAAAAGATGAAAGTATCGTCAAAGCTCCTTGATAAACAAATATGCTTATTATTGAAAAAGCAACCCCTATACCATAAACTGTAGACATAAATACAGCAACAAATCCATCTATTACGCTTTTTGTAAATATTAAATCATACACGCCTTGAGTTCCTGCCTGAAATGAACCTACTATAGACATTGAACCTGAACAAAAAAGTATTGAAGAAGTAAGAAAACCTAAAGCAAAATTTCCTGAATTTTCTTTGAAAGCAAATTTATTTTTTAAAAACTCTCCGAATAATTCTATTTTTTCTTCTATCCTAAAAAATGTACCAGTAACCCCTCCAAGCATAATTGACACTGCAAATATTAATATATGCTTTGTAGTTATAGCCATAGTTATACCGATAGTAAGAGATATTATACCGGCAGCAATAAAAACAGGCTCTTCATACCTTTTTGATAATTTATTTTTGAATGCAAAACCTATAATAGAACCTGCTAGTACAGCTATCATATTAACAAAAACCGCTATCATATTTTAATCCTAACATTATTATAATATATAATTTGCTATATAAATAAAATAATATAATACTTATTTTTGTTTTTATCAATAGTAATTTTTAAATATAATTAATGATACAATCATAAAATTTTTTAAAAGTATTATCAATATTATCTTCCCAAGTATTATGCGTGAATATAATATGTGCTGATTCTCTATATAAGCTATCTCTTTGTTTAGATAATTCTAATAATTTATTTTTATCCTTAGCTAGAAGAGGTCTTTCCGTAGGATCAATATTTTCAAGTATAATATCAGGATTTCTATCTATAAAAATAGTTAATCCTTTATCTTTCATGATGCTTCTATTTTTTTCAGCTAGAACTATTCCTCCTCCTGTGGATATAACAGCATTATTTAAATTGCTTAATTCTTCAAGAACCTCGCTTTCAATATTTCTAAAATAAGGCTCTCCATTTTCAGCAAAAATATTCGTTATAGTCCTACCCTCTTTATGCTCTATAAAAGAATCCATATCGTACAAATCATAATTTAATTTTTTAGCAAGCATTTTTGATAATGCACTTTTTCCGCATCCGGGTAAACCTACAATAAATATAATCTTATTATTTTTTATATTATTCATTATACACACCTAAAACAATTAAATTTTCCACACTGTTTTTGAACTCTTCAAATTCTTCTTTGCTTTTTTCAAAATCACCTGTCATATCAATATAAAAATAATACTGCCATTTTCTTTCAACATGAGGACGGCTTACTATAGAAATTAAATTAAAACTTTTTAATTTAACTAATGAATCTGCCAAACTGCCGTTTTCATGTGGAAGAAGAAATCTTATAGTCATTTTATTTCCTTTTTTCAAAGAATTATCATAATTAGAAACTATAATAAAACGGGTTGTATTTCCTTTAATATTCTCAATATTTTCTTCTAGCATTTCTAAATCATAAATTTCACCGGCATGTTTATTAGAAATTGAAGCCAATTCTTTATCATCTCCATTAGAAACTATGAATGCCGCTTCTGCTGTATTAGATGCTGTTATCTCTTCAAAATTATTTTCTTTTATAAAATTAGAACATTGCTTCAAAGCCTGATGATGAGATATAACTTTTTTAATATCTTTTATACTAGCACCTTTTTTTGCCATAAGTCCGTATTCTATAGGAAGATAAACCTCTCCTACTATTTTACAATTATAATCTGCAAGTATATCCAAAACTTCATTAACCATTCCTGTAGAAGAATTTTCTAAAGGTAAAACTCCGTAATAACATTCTCCGCTTCTTATACTCTCAAGCACATCATCAAAATGTTCTTTCTTTATAAGTTTAGCATTCTCTCCGAAAAATTTTAAAGCAGCTTCATGTCCGTTTCCGCCTTCTCTGCCCTGATACACTATCTTTTCATCGTATTTTATATTTTCTTTATCATCTTCTTTTTTATCTTCTTCAGCATTATATTCATCAATCAAATGTTTCTGAAGCTGTTTTGATGTATACATTATATCATTATAAATAGTGGTGATTAAACTAGACAATTCTTTATTTTCAAGCAATTCTATTTTTTTTGCTATAACTTCTTTTTCTCTTTTTGGATCGAATATAGGGGCATTATATTTCTTTTTTGTTTCCCCTACTTTCAAACTTACTTTCATTCTTTCATCTATCAAATTTACTATTTGCTTATCTATTCTATCAATATCTTTTCTTAATTCCTGTAATTCATCATTAAGCATAGTTATGTCCTTTTATAATTTTAAATATCTAAGATTATACTAAATAGATTTCAAATTGTAAAGCCGTAAATTTAATAAAAGCTAGGGCGGGGAATTAGAGAAAATTCAAAAGAAAATTATTCTCATTCCCCACCCTTTAAAATTAAAAATTTATATTGAAAAAAACATTTTATTTATATTTAAATCCAATTAAGAAAAAGCATGCCCACCCAAGTGTCCATTATATTTATAATTTTATTTTTAATTATGATTTTAATTTTCTATTAATATATAAACATTTAATAAGTAAAAAATTTGCACTTTTGCAACTTTTGCGGCGGAAAAAGTTGATAATTATTAAAGCTATAAATTTATTTTGAATCCCACCCTTTAAAATTAAAAATTTATATTTAAAAAACATTTTATTTATATTTAAAGCCAATCAAGAAAAAGCATGCCCGCCCAAGCGTTTTTAGGTTTAGATATTTTAACAACACGCGGTAAATTGAATTTAGGATTATAGTACATGTTTAATTATTGATTTATTTATTTTTATAGCGAGTTCAACGCGTGGCAACATAATTTTATAGATATAAAAAACCTGTCATAATAAAACTATTAAGACAGGTTTCATTATAATACTAATAATTTTTAATTAACTTTAATCATCTCTATATCCATTCCGCCTTGCTTCATAATACAATTAGAAGTATCTTTAAATGTAAGAGTTATTGTATATCCTTGTATGCTGAACTCATACACTTCATTTCCTTTATCTGTTATCTGATTTTTTTGTATAGTTGTACCTTCACTATCATGCATATTGATTGAGCCGTCGGAATTTATTGTAAAAGTACCTACATATGGTTTACTAGTATCTTTAGGCTGCCAGTTTCCTTGATATGTTTCTATACCTTTATTAGGTGTAGGATCAGTAGTTTTGTTGCTGCATCCAATCATTAACAAACTTGCTAAAATTATAGCAGCGGCAATTGATAAAATTTTCTTAGTCATTTTGAAATCTCCTATTTTTTATTTATACCAATTAAAGATTTTTTCATCTTTAATAAGTTATCAAATGTTTAAAAGCATTTATATATATTAAACATATTTGCTCTTTATTCAATGTCATTAATCAATAAAGTATGCATCTAAGTATAGTTAGGTATAATTTTTATTCTCGCTTATGATACTGTAAAACTGTTTAGAGAACTTTTCTCTGTCAAAAAAATTATTGTCATAAGAATTATACAAACTTAAAAGTATTAAAGATAATAATAATATACTTGCTTCATCAGTATTTAAATTGCTCTTTTTATAATCATTTAATATAGTGTTTAAATATTTATCATTAAAAGTTTCTTTAAAATCATCATCATTAATATTAAATATTTTTTTCACTTCGGTGCATATAGAACTTACTAGCTCATCTTCTATATGTTTTATGTTTTTTATAATATCTTTCATCTTCATAAATAACTCCTTATTTTTTATTATTTTTGATAAGAAAAGTATTTCAAAAGATTTATTTTCAAAAATTATCTTAAAAGTATTTCAAAAGATTTATTTTCAAAAATTATCTTTTCTATCTCTCTTATCTCAAGCCCGTAGGATTTTAGCTTTACTATCTCTTTTACAATATCAAGATGCTCCATTATGTAATATCTGCTTTCTGTTCTGATCATTCCTCTTTCAACTCTATATGCTGGAAGAAGCTCTTTATTATCCCATTCTCTTAATAAATTAATGCTCATATTCTTTATACTGTTTTTTTCCAAAAGATTTAAAAATTCACCTATGGACATCAATCTTTTTTTGCTTTTCAAAATAAATGAATATTTTGGCAAGTAATATTTTTTATTTTTTATAAAATAATATAAATCAAAATTGTTTATGTCTCTCTTAGCATTTATATCTATATTGTTATTTTCATCTCTTTTAGCCATTGCATTTACCTTATTTATTAAAAAGTTATAATCATAGAGCCGTTAGCTGTTTTTTTATTTAGTTTGTACTTGTATCCGAAATCTTGATATTTTTTAGCTTGTTTTAAAACAACATATTTCAAAACAGGTATTTTATTTTCACTATGAAGCCCTCTGCCAAACACCACCTCCATATTAATGCTTAAACTATCTCCAAATACTATTTTTAATACGCATAATATCTTTAATAAATTTGTGAAATGAGTTCTCACTTCTTTTGCTCTTTTTCTATGTAAGTCAATAAATAAGTAAATGTTCATTATACAATCTCCTTAAATATTATTATTAAATTTTTTAATACCTCGTTATCATTAGATAC
>CASGDY010000185.1 GCA_949300355.1 uncultured Brachyspira sp. | reverse complement strand
ATATATTTGCTTGACAGCTATCCCAGTGCAAGCGGTATAAATATTGCATCTCAGCAAATGTGGCTTGGAATCATATATGAGGTATTTGAAGAAGCTATAATAGCACCTCTTTTTTTCTTTTTCGGTAAAATAAAAGATAAAGATTCAGCTTAAGAAAAATATATATTTATAAATAAAGTAAGAAGTTCTATATTAATAATAACTTTTATATATATAATAATGGCTTTTATTATAAATGTATTTGCAGGAAATTTGGTTACTGTTATGAAGCAGCAGACAGAACTTTATTTGCAAACTACTACTTATATAAGATTGGAATCTTTAGCTAATATTGCTGTTGTATTATTTCATTTAGTAATAATAGTTCATACTGCTTTGGAAAATTATAAATCTATTTTTGTAATAACTACTATAAAAATGTTTTTAACTATTATTCTTGATATACTTTTTGTTTCTCAGTATCCTATATCATTAAATTTCGGAGTTAATGGAATAGCTTATAATAATATAATATCAAATTTAATTTCTGTAATAATAGCTTTAATACTATTAAGTAAATGCGGATATAATATTTTTGATAAAATAAAAGTTCAATTCTTATGGAATAAAAAAGTAAGTTCATTAAATGTGGTATCAGGGCTTGAATCATTTTATAGAAATTTGATTTACAGCATAGTACTTGTAAGAATGATTAATATTGTAGGTGAGCAGGGTAATTATTGGGTTGCAAATTCATTCTATTGGGCTTGGCTTTTGATTCCCATAAATCAAATAGGCACATTAATAAGAACAGATTTATCTAAAGATCATAATAGAAGCTTAAAGCCTTATGTTCTTCTTACAACTATATGCGTTCTTATATGGATAGCATTAATACCTACATATAAGTATTTTATGAAGTATATAATGAATGCTCAGAATCTTGAATCTGTTATGTCATTGATTATGATACTATTTCCTTTTTATATATTCTATTCATATTATAATATCATATCCAATTTATTGTACGCTATAGGACAGATTAAATATATGCTTCTTCAGTCTTTTATAGTTAATACTTTTTTCAATATACCGTATTTTATTTTATATTTAAAAGGTGCTTATGAGATTACACTTTTGAATATAACTTTAAGATTTGGGCTTGCTATTTTAATATCTACAGTGATTATATATATAATTTATTTTACTAAAATAAGAAAAATTTTAAAATTAGAAAAACATAATATTTGAATATAAAAAAAATTACTGCATTTACTATTATAAAATAATGAATGCAGTGATTTGTTATTTTTATTTTGTTTAATTAATTAAAAAACTTTTATATATACATAAACAATTATATTTTGTCAATTTTTACTTTTTTGTAAATGTAATTTTTGTTTATTAATAGTATAAAATATTATTAAGTTTTGTTTGAAATATAAGGTAAAACCAAGATTTATGTCAAAAATGCAGTCCTTTTGCTTCTCGCCGCAGACGTACTTCGTATTGGTCACCACCGAGTAGGTGCCTAATCGGCAAAAGAAGTAGGGGTTCGGAGACTAGTTCCCGAAAATAATAACAATATAAAAACTAATTTTGACAAATTTACAAATTTTCAGTGTATGTAAAAATTACCGCATCTATTATTTATAAAAAATAAAAATGCAGTAATTTATTATTTTAATTTTATTTAATCATTTATAAAGCAGTATTTTTCGTATATAATGTTTTACCTTCTTTTATAGTTTCAATTACTTCTATATCTTTTATCTTCATAGGATCACAAGTTAAAGGATTATCGCTTAATATTACTAAATCAGCCAATTTTCCTTCTTCAATAGTTCCTTTTAAATATTCTTCTTTATTTTGATAAGCTGCATTAATAGTTATGGCCTTCAAAGCCTCATAAGGAGTAACTTTTTGATTATCTCCTAATAATACGCCTTCTTTAGTGATTCTATTGACTGCACACCAAATAGTTTCAAGCATATCGGGTTTTATTACTGGGGTGTCCTGATGATATGTAAAGGCTAAATTATTATTTAATGCTGTTTTGGAAGCACTTATCTGTGAAGCTCTTTCCATTCCCAAATTAGCTATATGTACATCGCCCCAATGATAAACATGTGCTACGAATATTGAAGGTATGATATTTAGATTTGACATTGACGTATATTGTTCATCTCTTATAATTTGGCTATGAACTAAAACAGCTCTGTAATTATTAGTGGTATTTCTTTTTTGCATAACATTGCTGAATGCATTTATATACTGATCTGCTGCTGCATCTCCATTACAATGAGCCTGAAGCTGCATTTCATCATCTAATGCTTTTTCAACATATTTTTCTACTGCCGCATCATCATATATTCCATATCCTCTGTATCTTGCTGGTCCGCTTACATAAGGCTGTTCTAGCCATGCAGTTTTTGCCTGAGGAGAACCATCTAAAAATATTTTATAGCCTCCTATTTTAAATCTATTTTTGTATTTCCCCACCATTTCTTTATTAGTTTCTACTATAGATTCAGAATTTTTTAAATCTATAAATCCTATAATATCTATTCTAAATCTATTATTAGTTATCATATTATTTACAAGAGGAAATTCTGCAGTTGATAGTAAAGCATCTTGTGCTGTTGTAATACCGTATCCTAAATAGACATCTTCAGCTTGATTCACAAATCTCATCAAATCTTCATCTGTCAATTCAAAATTAATGCTATTGGCATAATGTAAAAATGCAGTTTCTTCCATATATCCTGTAGGCTTTCTGCTGTCCGGATATCTCTCTATTACTCCGCCTTCTATATCAGGCGTATTTTCATCGACTCCAAACTCTTCCAATGCTTTTGAATTCATTGCTCCGACATGTCCTGAAGCATGAGTTATGAATATAGGATGAGTAGTAGAAATTTTATCCAAATCATCTCTGTTAGGATTTTTTTTATCAGGAAGCAAATTATTATCATAACCAAATCCTACAACCCAAGCATCCGGCTTTAATTTATTTATTTCTATATAGTTAGTAATTCTTTGAGCCATTTCAAGTAAATTAGTAGAGCCTGTTAAATCTACTGTTGTAAGAGCCTGAGCAAATCTTACCAAATGGCTATGAGAATCTATAAATCCTGGCATTAATGTTTTGCCTTGTAAATCCACTACTTCTGCATATACATTATTTACAATGCTTTTTTCATCTTCTTCTGTATAAACAACTTTCATTATTGTGTTATCTCTTATCTCTATTGCTCTTGCATAAGCTGGTTCATTGCCTTGCATGGTAAGTATATTTCCATTATGATAAACCTTTATTTTATGAGTAATTTTATCATAGCAGGAAATTGATAATGCAGACAAAATCATTAATAATACAAAATATAATTTTTTCATTTTGATATCCTTTTATTTTATATATGCCTTTATATAGTCTTTATATAGTTATTTCTATTCTATTATTTTCACTGTCAAGCACAACGCTTTCATAATATCCATCGCCTGTAGTTCTAGGATATGATTCGATTTTAAATCCGTCTTTTTCTAATTCTTCTGTGAGACTGTCTACTTTTTCTTTTCTTCCTACGGCTATTGAAATATGAGCAAAACCGTACATTTCATCATTTGTATTTCTTTCTTTTATATCTTTTCTAGTCATTATTTCTAATCTGCAATCATCTTCAAATTTTAGAAAATATGATTCAAAACCCTTTTTTTCATTAACATATTTATCATTGCATGTACAATTAAAGTATTTGATATAGAAATTTTTAATATTCTCTAAATCCTTAACCCAAACAGCAATATGAGCTATTTTCATTTTATAACCTCATATGATAAAATTTATATTGATATTATAACATTAATGTAAAAATTAAAAACAATTATTATCTGCTTATATATGTAATAATATAAAAAATAATGAACTATAAATAAAAAATATCAAAATGTTATTGTTTGTGGTGGCTTTGCCCCCTGCTGTGCATGCCTTCGGCAACCCCTACTTCTTTTGCCGATTAGGCACCTACTCGGTGGTGGCCCATACGAAGTACGTCTGCGGCGAGAAGCAAAAGGACTGCATTTGACGAAGTCTGCCTTTGGTGTAGTATCAATTTAGGTTATATTCTACTATTTAATAGGTATATTTTTTTATATAAAGTTCTAGCAATTGCGTTTTTCGCGAAGCGTATCCGAAGGGTAAAAACTTTGGCGAAGCCCGCAGAGCGTGTGCGGCAAAAAAGTTGATAATAATTATATAATGTGCAGTAGTCGGCAAAATGAAATCGTTTCAGTATATACAACATTATTATTAAAAAGAATAATTTAAATATTAAAGGCGGTTTTATACATGTACCTTATATAACAGAACAAATACTTGATAAACCTAACATTCTATATATGACTAAAGATATGATAGTAAAAGCTCTTGAAATAATAATAAAAACTTCTGTATTATATTAAATAAAATCTGTTATATGCTTTTAAACTTATATTATAAAAACTATTGATATAATAACTATTACATATATAATCATTATATTAAAAATTTAAAATTAGGAAATTATATCAATGAACTATCGTATTTTCATCGAAAAAAAAGACGGCTTTAATTTGGAAGCTAAAAGATTAGAAAATCAATTAAAAGAGAATTTCAAAATAAAATGTAATGTAAGACTTCTAAATGTTTATGATATTTTTAATATTGAAGAAAGTCAGTTAAATAATTCAATTAAAGTAATATTTTCAGAACCTCCTACTGATAAAATAGTTGAAAAAAAAGATTTTGATGGTTTAAAATATTTTGCAGTTGAATATTTACCGGGACAATTCGATCAAAGAGCAGATTCAGCATTACAATGTTTGAAGCTTATTTATAATGATATAGAAGATGTAACTATAGTAAGCGGAAAAGTTGTTATTTTTGACGGAAATATAGATGACAGTACAATAGAAAAAATAAAAAAGTTCTATATTAACCCAGTAGAAAGCAGAGAAAAAGATTTAAGCAAATTAGAAATAGAACCTCATCAAAAAGCTGATGATATTAAAGATGTAGAAAATTTTATTAATTTAAATATAGATGAACTTCATAAATACAGAGATACTCTTGATTTGGCAATGACTTATAAAGATATAGAGTTCGTACAAAATTATTTCAAAAATGAAGAGAAAAGAAATCCAACAGAAACAGAAATAAAAGTTCTTGATACATATTGGTCAGACCATTGCCGACATACAACATTCATGACAAAGATTACTGATGTAAAATTAGAAAATGATAATAGTAATTTTTCAGAAGTTATACTCAATGCTATTAATAGATATTATAGTATGAGAAAAGAGCTTTACGGTGA
>CASGDY010000184.1 GCA_949300355.1 uncultured Brachyspira sp. | reverse complement strand
AAAGTAAGAGACGGAAAAAAGAGTTATCATTATTAATGACGGAAAACTTTCAACTCTTTGAAAATTATTGACAAAATGCAATCATTTCAGTATATAAAAAAATCGAGCGTCTAGCAATATCATTGCTAGAGCCTTAAAGCGAGATTTTTTAATTATTTATAGAAAATAATTTGTTTTTATTGTATAATACTTCACAAATTATTTAATTACTATACGGCGGTGTTTATGAAAAACATAAAAGTATCAAAAAGTGTATTATTGATTTCTTTATTATCAATTATTTTAATTATATCTTGTAATAAAAAAGATGAAGCTAGTGTAAGTATAAATAATAATTCTACTTATGTAAGTAATCCAGATAATATATATCATAAAACCTATACTAATGTTGTAAAAGTTCAAGGTAAATTTGTCAATATGAATGCTTATTCTTTTGCTGACAGAGAAGAAGGAGAATATAATGAAAATGATGATATATTTTCAGCTATACAAAATAGAAGTCTTAAAAGAGTAATGGAATTAATAGAAGAAGGCGAAGATATTAACCAAACTTATGACTATTCAGATACAATATATAGTGAATTTATGAATGATGACTATGCTGCAAATGGCACTACCCCATTAATATTTGCTGTATTTTACAGAGATTTAGGTATAATGAAATATTTGCTTGATAATGGGGCAGATCCTTATATTACAGACAATGACGGCTGGAATGCTTTTTTATGGGCTTGCGGTACTGGAAATGTTGATGTAATAAAAATGCTTGTACAGGCAGATCCTAATTTAGTTGATTCTCAAAATATGTACGATGCAAATGGACTTCATATGGCAGCTTTAAATGATAATATAGAAGTATTTGATTATTTAGTTAATACTTTAGGTATGGATATAAACAGCACTGATGAGGACGGAGACGGAGTTCTATATTATGCTAATGATGATGAGACAATAGAAAAGCTAAAAGAACTTGGCGCTGAATAATATTATTAGACTATAATATAAAAATCAAATACCATTCATAATTTATTTTATGGGTGGTATTTTTTTTATATAAAAATAATTTATTTTATAATGTGATATGCATATTAAAAATTTGGGTATTTGTATAAGTTTATGTTTATATAATGAAATAATATTTCATAGTATTTCTAACTTGCTACCATACACACTTATTTCACTATTCTTTTGCATATTGTCCGTATATCCCAAGAAAAGCATATCTAAACAAATTCATAGAGCTTTAATCAAAATAATTAATTATACAATAATACAATACATACAATTTATAACTAAATTATAAATAATATCAATACTATTTTAATGGAAGTTTATCTATAGATTCTATTTTCCATTTATTTGATTTATTTACAAGTCTCACATAATAATAAGTAGGTGAAAATTCTGTATTTCTAATTATATAATAGCCTCTGTATGGATTAGTATTATCTCCTACAGTATAATTAATTGTTACAGAATATTCGCCATTAGAAGATGATAATAATTTTTTAATAGAATCATTATTTTCTATTAAAATATTTTTCATATCTGTTATATTTTCCATATTAGAATTTTTTTCTATCCAGGATATATTATCATCCAATATCTGCGTTTTAAAATTATCATAAAAACTAAATAATGATTTTTTCTTTGCACTGTCTAAATCTTCCAAACATGAAGTCAATGAAAGCACTATAATAATTATTATTGATGAAGTAAAAAATCTTTTCATTAAAAGTCCTCAAAATAAAATACTTAAATATTCAAAAAATTAATAGTAATCAATCTCCATTTATCATTCAAATAAATGGCAACAAATTCAATAGTATTTTCTGATATTTTATTAAAAGAAGGATATTCTATCTGAGCAACAATAACATCTTTATATTTTTTATATGTTATATCCACATCATAATATCCGCCGTCTTTAGGCAAATAATTACAAAGCGAATCATCATTATTAGAAAATATCCTTTGATATAAAGCTCCCATATTCTTTATAGATTCAATAATATTCACAGGTGTAAGCTCATATATTAAACTCATTTCCTGCAAAGTATTAACTATATTTTCATCTAAATCCAAAACAAAATTTGAAGTGAACTCTAAAGTATCTTTATTGGATATTAATTTAGAAATATAATTTTCATATTCATAAACACTATACTCACTGTCAGCACTATATCGTTTACTGCAGGAAACAAAAAATAAAATCATTAAAAAAATCAATATAATCTTTTTCATTTATTCTTTAACTCCACATATTCTATTAAAAATTCTGCAATATCATAAAGCGAAAGCACCAAATGTGCAGCCTGACTTTCAATAACACTTCTAGGCATTCCAAAAACAGTAGAGCTAGCCTTATCCTGTGCAACAGTTAAATTATTATGATTATGCAGTTTTATCATACCATCGGTACCATCATTTCCCATACCCGTCATAACAACAGCTACAGCCTTATCTGTAAGTACATTATCAATAGTATTAAATAAATAATCAACACAAGGAGTATATATAAATTTCTTATCAGGATCAGGATAAAATTTAATTCTTATGCCTCCCTTAGAATCCATATATACGCCCATATTTTTATCGCCTGGAGAAATATAAACAACCGAAGGAATAATTTCTTCATCAACCACTGCTTCTTTTATTTTTATAGAACATATATCCTGCAAACTAGAAATAAGAGAAGATGAAAATTCTTTAGGTATATGCTGTGATATTAATATAGGTACTTTAAAATCCGCAGGCAAACTAGGAAGCATTATCCTCAAAGCCCTTGGACCGCCAGTTGATATGCCTATGGCAATTAATTTAGGCGGTTTAAAATTAAGTTTGGCAGCCTTACTAATTGCCGCAGCCACTAATTTTTGATTGAATGGTATTATTTTTACATTATCATCAAATTTATCAATATCGCTTCTTTCATCATTACTATTATTTATTACTTCTTTGGTATTTACAGTATTTATAAAATTAAATTTATAATCGATATTTGACTCAGGCACAAATTCTGTATCATTATTACCATTATTTTTTGCTATATCAATAATTTTATTAAGAACATTTTCTTTCAAAAAATCAATAGAGATATTCCTTGGTTTATATATAATATCCAAAGCTCCTAAATCTAAAGCCCTTGATGCCAAATCCTTATTTTGTGTTAATGTAGTCATAACTAAAATATTAACTTTCACATTCTCTTGCTTCAAAAGTTTTAAAAGCTCAATACCTCCCATTAAAGGCAAATCTATATCCATTACAACAAAATCAGGTCTCATAGCAATTATAGATTTATAAGCATCTATACCATTATGAACAACACTTATAACATTAATTCTATAATGACTTGTCAAAATATTATTCAATACTCCTGAAATCATTTTTGAATCTTCAGCTATAAGTACTCTAATGGCTCCTAACATATATATCCTTTATTACAATGTATCATTTTCTTTTTTATCATTTTTATCAATTTTATCTTTGTTTAACTGCTCTTCATTTTCTTCTATAATAGTATTTAAAACAGATGAAACCTCTGATGTAAAATTAATATCATTAAATACACTATAAGATTTAGGATCCTTCTTCATATAAGATTTACCGTAATCAACATATTCATCAGAGAACAAATCTATTTTTTTATTATTATTTAAAGTGTTATTATTATTTACTTTTGAAGTATTATTGGTTTCCTGTTTTATTTTATTATCTATTTTTTCAGTTTTATCCGATTTTGCAATATCATATTTTTTTTCATCAGCTTGTTTTTTACTTACTAATTCTTCTATATCATCTAAACTCGGCAAATCATCATTGAAATCGCTATTAATATAATTATCAACTTTTTCAGCAGAAGGAGAAGCAACAACAACCTCTGCGGCTTCTTTTGTAAATAAACGTTTCTTTATAATTTCTTTAAGTTCTATCAAAGTTTTTGTAGTGGCAAATAGTATAAGCAATAAAATACATATAACACATAAATATACAAACCATTCTCCGAATCTGGTATAAATAGTTATATCGCTATTAAGTGCCACATTTGCTATCATATAATCAGGCTGCCAAAAAGGAAGAACAGATATAATTTTACCTGTACTTGAAATATGACCAGTAACTCCTGAATTACCATTATGCACAATATCTCTTCTATTTTCTATAGCCCTAAATACAGACATATAAAAATGCTGAAGTAAAGACTCATCACTATAAGACCAAGCATCCTCTGTAATAACAGCTAAAGTCTGTGCCCCATCATATGCAAATCTTCTTACAAAATTACCAAAAGCACTTTCAAAACATATAACTCCTGAAAAAGTATAACCGTTTGGATGGTTAAATACTGTAATGCTCTTTCCTCTATCCCATCTATTAGCACCTGCTTTATCAAATTGTGCGTACATAAAATTAATTATATTTTTAAATGGGAAAGTATTAAGTAAAAACTCATTGTCTTGAAAAGGATATGATTCTCCGCCTGGTACGAGTTTAATTTTAGAATACTCGCCTATTACATTACCCCTATCATTAATAAATTCCATACCATTATAATATTTGTACGGATTATAAGCATCTTTATTAGTATCTTCTTTTACTATAGTAGTTCCTAATAAATGATAGGTTTGAGTATATCTAATCATATCATAAAGTATATATGTATTATATACACCAGGATGCATAGAATTAGATGCAAGTCCGTAATCAAACATATCTCTATATTCATCGATATAAAAACCATAAGAATCCAAAGTAACAGACTCAGGATATACTATTAAAGAAGGTTTTGAAAGAGCAGCATCTTTAGCAAGATTAGCTATCCTTTTTACAGATATTGTGCCGTTTTGAGTAACTCCATCTGGTTTTTCTTCACTTTTAAATTTCTCTGGTTTTAATAAGAATTTTTCTGCAAAACCTTGTATTCCTTTAGAATTTTTATGATAAGGCTCTCCAGTGTATATATTATTCCAATAAATATTAGGGTCAAAAGACTTCTGTATTAAAGCTATTTTAGTTTTAGGCTGCAAAGTTCTTTTAGATTCTTCAAGATTTATTTTTATAGCACCATACACAATAATAAGTAAAAATGAGCCGGCAAATATTAAAGCAGGAATATATGGTTTTTTATATTTATGCTTTCCTGCTATATCCTTCTCAGCAATAAAAAGTAAATAATGTGCTATTACAGCATTTGAAAAATACACAAAGAAACTAATGCCAAGAACACCGAATATATCAGCAGACTGAATAAATAATGAAAAATTCCACTGAGAATAGCCTATAATTCCCCAAGGAAATCCAAGATATCCTACATTTCTCATATATTCCATAAATGTAAATACAAGCGGTATAGTAATAAATCGGAAATCAGGTAATTTTTTAGAAAGAAACCCGCTTAATAGCATAGCAGGGAAATAAAATAAAAATGTTATTAAAAATAGTATAGTAAATAAGGTTAAAAAA
>CASGDY010000183.1 GCA_949300355.1 uncultured Brachyspira sp. | reverse complement strand
AAATAATATTATTTTTCATTTATTTTCTTTTATTTTTTACAAAATCATTATAAAATTAGATTTATAATTTATATAATTTTAAAATTTTTTGGAGATTAAAAATGAAAAAGTTAAGTTTCATAATAATGTTCATATTTTTATCATCTTTAATAGTTAATGCTAGTACTATAGAAGATGAAGTATTAAGATTAATAAATTTAGAAAGAAGTAAGGAATCGCTTCCCCCTCTTCCAAATAATCAAAGACTTCATTCTTTAGCATTATATCATGCCGATAATATGGCTAAAAATAAATTTTTCAGCAATACAGATTTAGACGGTTTAGATTCAAAAGGAAGACAAGTAAAATTATATCCTGAAATGGTAGGAACCATAAGTGAAAGTCTGCATAAACTAGATGTTATTCCATTTACTGACAAAAAAGCTGCTGAAAGTATTGTTAAAGATTTTATGAAAACTCCTGACAGTAAAAAAAATATATTGAGTAAGGAATATAATGCTATAGGAGTTGGTGCTGTAAAAAGAGGCGTTGGTGTTTATACTACTGTAACATTTGCAAATATCGTAGCTGAATCTGTTGATTTCTCACCTACTGCTAAATATGGAGATGAAATTACTGCAAAATATAGAATATTAAACGGTGCTGCATTTACTGATTTTAAATTAGCAGTTGAAATGGCTGATCCTGAAGCTAGAATAACAGGAGATGACGGAAAAACATATATAGGAAAAGTAATATATGATGTTAAAGATATGGGTAACTCTATATTAGGAAGAACTTTCAAAGCTGAATACGGACAGGGAGATTATAAAATTTCTATTCTTTATAAAGGTCAGCATTTCTTAAGTAATGTAAGAACAATAAAAGTAGAATAATAATTAAGTGATAAATAATGAAATTTAGAAGAAGATTTAATATAAAAAGCGGAATAGATTTAACCCCCATGATAGATATAGTATTTAATCTGCTAATATTTTTCATGGTGGGTTCAACAATTATAGTTACGCCTCAAATAGAAATCAGTCTACCTAAATCTACATCTGCAGTAGGGGCAGAAAAAAATGATACAGTAGTGATAAGTATATCAAAAGATGGGCAGAAATATATAAACGGATATTTATCTCAAGATATTGATGCTGATCTTAAAAAATTAGCGGATACGGAAGGAGAATTGGAAAAGCCTGTAGAAATACGTTCAGACCAAGATGTAAAAACTCAAGTTTTAATATCTGTTATAGACAGTGTAAAAAATGCTGGATTTACAAGACTTAGCATAGCAACTCAGGAACAAAATAAAAATTAAAAGATATTAATTTTCTTTATTTAATTTTTCACATAAAAAAAAGCTGTTTTAATAAACCTTAATTATTGAAACAGCTTTTTTATTTATACTTATTTATTTATTTATTCATCTCTAAATTGTAATGAATATAGATATTGATATTTTCCGCCTCTTTTCATTAATTCTTCATGAGTACCTGATTCTGTTATCTTACCATCTTCAACTACACATATATATGTAGCATTTTTTATAGTAGAAAGTCTATGAGCTATAACAAATGTAGTTTGAAGGTTTATAATTTCATTTAAAGCTTTTTGAACATACATCTCACTTTCAGTATCTAAAGCACTAGTAGCTTCATCAAGTATTAATATAGAAGGTTTTTTTACAACGGCTCTTGCTAATGCTATTCTCTGACGCTGACCTCCTGAAAGCATTACGCCTCTTGGTCCTATATGAGTATCATAACCATTAGGTAATTTCAAAATAAACTCATCGGCATGTGCTATTTTTGCCGCTCTTACCAAATCATCATCTGTAGCATCAGGATTTGCATATAAAATATTTTCTCTTACAGTTCCATAAAATAAAATATTTTCCTGAGATACTACACCTATTTGATTTCTTACACTTCTTGTATTTAATTCATTTATATCAATACCATCAAATCTTATAACTCCTTCGCTTGGAGTAAATAATTTAGGTATCAAGCTTATTAAAGTAGTTTTACCGCCTCCTGAATTACCAACAAAAGCAACTACATCTCCTTTTTTAACATTAAAACTCACCGGTCCTAAATGGAAAGGCTGGGAATCGCTTCTTTTTGGATACTCAAAATGAACATCTTCAAAAGTAATAGAATGTTCTAATGGCTTCATTTCTTTTTTAGTTTTATCATCAACATTTTCAGGAGGTAAATCTATAATCTGAAATACTCTAATAGCTACCATCTTAGTTAATTGTAAATTAATAAATATACCAGATAAATCCCTTACAGGAGCGGAAATATTAAGCATATAAAGCAAAAATCCCCATAAAAACTCAAAAGGCATTTCTCCTTTAAATATCAAAAATCCGCCGTAAGCAAGTATTACAAGCATAGCAACTATCATTACTAGTTCTGTTATAGGTCTGTTAAGAGAAGTAAGCAAACTGATTTTTCTCATTATATTTATTAATTCATTATATAAACCTCTATATCTAGTAACTTCCTGATCTTCTTTAGAAAATATTTTTATAACTTCTATACCTCTTATATCTTCCTGTATAACTGAAGTAGTGCTTCCTAAAAAATTCTGCTGGGCTGTAACTTTAGTTCTTATTAATTTTGAAACTTTATCTATACCTAATCCTATTAAAGGTGCTGCTACAAAACAAGCTAAAGTAAGTTTAACATTCAAAACAAGTAATACACATAAAGTAAGTATTAATGTTAAAGGTACAGTTATCATATTAGGTAATGTAGTAGACAAAAAATTTTCTATTGTACCAGATTCATTAATAACCCTGCTCATCAAATCACCTTCTTTTTCTTGTTTAAAATAAGCAATATCTGTATTCATTAATCCTTTTAACATATCAGATCTTACATCTTTTCCTATTTCCTGAGCAGTAAAGGCAAAAAGAAAAGTTTTTACATAATCAAATCCCACCCTAAATAAAACATATATAAAACCAATTATAATAATAAATGCAAACTGTGCTATTATTATAGGGTTAGCAATTGAATCTCCGCTTAATAATTGCTGGGTTAAATCTTTAGTATTAAAATTACTAAATTTTGCTGCTAAATCAGCTATAAATGGAATTTTATCTAAAAGATCTACTCTTTTACCGCCTGTAATTGATATTGCTAACTGCCCAAAAAATGGAGGCAATATATTTATAATCGTATATCCTACACTTAATATAAATGAAGGTATAAATAATTTCTTATGTTTCATAGCATAAGAAAACATTCTCCTATAAGGATGCTTTTCAATTGTTGGATAATATTTTTTTATATGTTCTTCCGTAACAGCTCCATAGTCAAAAGGTCTGTCATCTTTTTTAAAAAATTCTTTTACTTTTTTTATAAGCATAAATTATATTCCTAATCTCATTTTATATTTTTTATGAAATACAAATTATTTTATATTATAATATTTTATATTTCAATATTCTATTAAATTTTCACCATACTCTAACCGCAATTTTCTATCAGCCATATTAGCAATAGAAATAGAATGCGTTACAATTATTAAAGAGGCATTACTTTGTTTAGTCATACTCCATAATAATTCTCTTACTACTTCAGCATTCTTTTTATCCAAATTTCCAGTAGGCTCATCAGCCAATACAACACTAGGCTTATTTATTAAAGCTCTAGCAATAGCAACTCTCTGTGCCTCACCTCCTGAAAGCTCACCTATTCTATGCTCCATTCTATCTTTTAAGCCTACAGTTTCAAGAAGACTTTCAGCTTTTTGTCTAGCTTCTTTTTTATTATATTTAAGCATTAAAGACGGTATCATAACATTTTCTAAAGCACTAAACTCACCAAGCAAATTATGAAATTGAAAAACGTATCCAAGCGAACTATTCCTGAAATGTGCTAATTGTCCTTCATTCATTTTACCAATATTATTACCTAATATATCTATACTGCCTTCAGTAATATCATCTATTCCGCCTATTAAATTTAAAAGAGTAGTTTTTCCGCTTCCTGATTCACCTGTTATAGCGAGTATTTCATTTCTATAAACTTTTAAACTTATAGATTTTAATACTTCTACTTTAGGAGGTCCTGCATAAGTCTTTTTTAATTTCTCTATATTAATTAAAACTTCTTTATTATCACTCATATCTAAGTACCTCCGCAGGTTTGTATCTGCTTGCTATATAAGCTGGTATTATAGCAAATAAAACAGAAAGTAAGAATGAAATACTAGCAACCATTATAACCTGAGAAGCATGTATTATAGAAGGAAGTCCTCCGCTTACATAATATATATCTGATGGGAAAAAGTCAGGAACTATAGGAATTGATATTCCCGCACTTATTTTTGAAGGAATAAACCAAATAATATTTACTATAAACTGCATTATAATTCTTAATCCTTCCAAAGCTTCATTTACATAATTAGCGAGCAGTATACCAAATATTACGCCTAGTACAGTACCTATTAAACCAATTATAGCCCCCTCCAAAAAGAAAACTTTAGCCACATTTGAAGGTCTCAAACCCAATGTCTTTATTATAGCAATATCTCTTCTCTTATCCTTAACAAATATTATCTGGCTTGATGCAATATTCAAAGCTGCTATCAATATTATAAAAGACAGTATCAAAGCAAGCATCAATTTTTCTGTATGCAAAGCCTGAAAGAAATTTCTATCAAATAGCATCCAAGGCATAACATTATAGAACTCTTTTAAATCAGTATCAATCTTTTTAGCAACCTTATCTGCATCAAAGAAATTTCTCACCTTTACAGCAACTCCAGTAACAGCATTATCATAACCAACCATTTTCTGACCTGTAGCAAGAGGAACTATCACCATTCTGCTGTCATATTCATAATAACCTGTTTTATAAATACCTTTAATAGTGAAAGTAGTTTTTTGAGGTTTGAATCCCCTTTCAAAACTACCTGAAGCCGAAATTATATCTATAGTATCACCAATAGATAAAGCATAATCCTTTGCCATTTCAGAGCCTATTAATGCATCATTAGTATTCATATTTTTATTATTGCCTTCGACAAAATTAAAATACTTTATAAAATCTTTATCTGTAGTGAATATATTATCCTCAAATGAACGAACTGTTATAAGAGTAGTAAAACCATAAGAACGCATTATACAAGGTAAAACTATATAAGGATAGGCACTTGTTATTTCTTTATTATCCATTATGTTATCAACAACATATTTATAATCTGTAAGAGGCTGATCACTATAGGCACTGATATTTATATGTGCCCTCATTCCGAGTATTTTATCCCTTATATCGTCCTGAAAACCATTCATAACTGAAAGCACGGTAATCATTACCATATCTCCTACTAATATTCCAAGTACGCATATAATTGTAATAATTGAAACAAATGAAAATTTCTTTTTGGCTCTCAAATATCTGACGCCAAGCATTAACTCTAATCTCAAATTATCTCCTTAAAATTAAAAAATTCATATCAACATAATTTAAAATATTATATATTATATATAATAAATTTAAACCTATTTTATTAAAATGTAATAAAACTTTTATGATGATAATAAAAAAATAATTTATA
>CASGDY010000182.1 GCA_949300355.1 uncultured Brachyspira sp. | reverse complement strand
AAAATTAATATCATACTAATTATAATATAATTATTATGATAAATATAATTTGCTATCTTTAGTCTTTTTTGAAAAATTACTACAAAGAAAATAATACTTGGAAATATGAATAATGGATGATAATAAAAAGCTTTTTTAAAATCTAGTTTCAAAACTTCTATATGTGCTCTTGTCATTCCGCAGCCTGGACAGGGAAATCCGGTAACATTTCTAATCATGCATAATTCATCTATAGGAATATAATATACATCAGAATGTTTACTGCCGTCATAATTTATAAAAAATGCTGTGAAAGATATTAATATAAGCTTTAAAATTTTTATCATAATATTAATTATTATGCTTATAAATTAAAACTATATTATACATATTTTTCCATTTGATTATATATGATATCAGCAAGACCGAAAGTTTTTGTTTTTGAGAATTCTTTTGCATATTCATCATAAAGCATATCCTCAAATATCTGCTCAGCCATACCTCCGTCTATTAAACCGCTTTTATCTACTGTTTTTCTCATCTCTTTAAGCATTTGATTAATCATCAAAGCCTCAAAGTCTTCGGATACTTGTCTTAAACGTTTTTTCTCAAAATCTTTATTATATTTAGATATTGCATTATTTACATTTTCAGTTGGAGTTTCATCTATAGAGAATTTAGCATTTCCATATTGTTTTTTAGCATTTTCTAATTTAGTCAAATTAGCACTTCCCATACTTAAATTATATTTATCAGTTATATTCATAATATATATTCCTATAATAAAATTACATTATTAATTATATCGGAAATGATAAAAATTATATTAGCAATAAAAAAGTCTGAACCATTAAAGATTCAGACTTTATATTCATTATAATTACCAAGTTACTATATATTCAGTATAAATATAACCTTTACTTATAGATTTAGTCATTTTCACCTTAGAGCCATTAGGATATTTGAATCTAAATATATTTTTTATTATCTCATCAAAATAAGTTTCTATCATAGAATCATAATTAGGGAAATAATGAAGATGATAAATTATACGTTTCTTTTCTGCTTTCACTACCTCTATATGAATATTTTTAAACATTTTCTTACTAAAATTAACAAACACATCAGCTAAAGAATTTTTCTTAGCAAGCTTGATAAATATTTTTTTAGCTAAACTAAATCTTTTGAAATCATATCTAGCTTTTTGTCTTATACCTTCTCTAGCTCCATCATAAAACTCATCCATTATTGATGTCATAGGTATGAAACAAGATGTAGATAAAGGATATTTCTTTCTAAATTTAGTCTTTTTGGCATCTTTGAATATATCTTTACATTCATCTGGCATCTGAGATAAAAGCTGCTGGAATTTATCTTTTCCGAAAGTAGTTATAACAAATTTATAAATACTTTGAACAAAAGCCTGTCTGCTATATGCTCTGTCGCCTTCATTAATAATTTTGATTTTTTCTTTGATAACATCTTCAAAATCTTTTATAACATAGTTAGACATTTCTTTTTCTAGCATATCAACTGAATCACTTGCTATACTAGAAAGCTGTTCTATTTCTTTTATAAGTCCGAATACGTTACCTATTTGATTTCCCATATCTTGTGTTTTAGAAACTATATCATCGCTATTTTCAGATACCAACTTCATAGCCTCATCATTTTTCTTAGAGAAATCGGAAAGATTAACTAAATCATCTTTAGCTACAGATATTCTTCCATGCAAATTAGTATATTGTTCTTTAATGTCTTTAACTGCATCATATAAATTTTCTATAGATACGCTTATTTCTTTTGTAGAATCATATTTTTCATCTGCTACTTTTTTTACTTTAGTCATAGTATTAACAAAATTTTGAAGCTTAACCAACATATCTTCTGTAGTTATTATTCTTTCTGTCATACTTGACATAATTTGATTCATTTCTTTTTCTATATCTCTTAATATTTTCCAAGCTTTTTCAGACTGTAAATTTGTTGTAGTAGCTAATTTTCTAATCTCTTCAGCAACAACTGCGAATCCCTTACCTTGTTCTCCGGCATGTGCCGCTTCAATAGCGGCGTTCATCGCTAACATATTTGTCTGCTGAGATATATCAATAGTAGAGTTTACAAAATCGGTAATACCTCTTATAGAAGTTATTAATGATTTTGTAATATTTTCAGTTTTTACTATTTTTTCTTTGCTGTCCTCTGCTAAAGATACAACATGTTCTGATTCTTCTTTAGCCTTACCTACAGAAACTGATACTTCCTGCATATCTTTCTGCATAGTCATAGTTAATGAATTAATTTGATTTATGCTTACAGACTGATCATCAATTTTACTTTGAAGATTATTAGTCATATCGTCAACAGAAATCAATTCAGCCAAACTTGAAGCTATAATTTTATATATTTCTAAATTACTTGCTTCTACATGTTTAAATTCGGTTTGCTGAGATGATATATTATCTATTATCATAGCTACAGATTCGGTCATAGAGCCGGCAGCTTCAGATATATCTACCATTTTAACTTTTAAAGCATTACTTTGCTCTTTTGATACTTTAAGAGTTTTTGATACGCTTGAGAATACATGCTGAACCATATCAAAAAATATTCTTATCCAAGTACTCAAATCTCCAAGCGAGTCCCTAGAATTAATCTTACTGACATTAACAAATATATTATTATCAAATACACCGGATTCTAATTCCTGTGATATTTTATCCAAAGGCTTTAATGATATAGGTATAGTGATATTCAACACTATTATTATAACTATAATTGCCGCTATTAATATGAGAAATATTGTATTATTAGTTGTAACTAAGACATTATAGAAAAAGCTTGTAGGAACATACATAAATATATTATAAAAACCGCTTTCAAACTGCTTGAAAAATAAAGTATATGTATTATCTCCTACACGATAATTTTCTATTATTCTAGTATTAGTATAGAATGTTGTATTATCTATAACATTATTAATCCATTCTATATCTTTTAAATCACTTAATATATAATTAGCATTATCATGATATACTATCTTTCTATTTCTAGAATCAAATATAACTGTATTGAATGGTCCTGTCTTTACTATATTAGTAAACATCTCATGAACTATTTCCAAAGATACATCTGACAAAGAAACTCCTATAAGATTATCATTAATACTAGAATATATAGGAGATGAGAAAGAAATAATTTTCTGAGGTTTGTCAATATTTTTCAAATATGGAGAAGAATAATAAATAGTTCTAGGTCTTTTAGCCTCTCTATTCCAATTTTCAGGAAGAGCTAAGGAATAGAATTCCTCTTTATTATAATTATCTCTGGCACTTTCTATTTTAGGCTGCATATTACCTGTATTGCCTACATCATATAGATATAAAGAATAAAGACCTCTCATATAAGGATTATTATCTATGATATTTGGTTCAAAATATATACCATTTGCTATAACATGATGCAAACCTAATTGAGATTTATGGAATCTATATATTATCTTTCTTAAATTAGCGGCAACATCTGTAACACTTCCTGTAGAATATAAATCATAAGATACTGTAGCTATATCCGATAAAGAAACAGTACCAACAGTAGTTGAAGTAAATATATTATCAAAAGCAGAAGATACGTCATAAAAATAGTTCTGCGAAATATTCATAGCAGAATTATATAATGCTTCTCTATTCGTTCTAGTGTTTATAAAAATTGTTGGAGATAATGCTAAAATTACAACTATAATAACTAATAAAAGTACCTTATTTTTTAGACTCATAGAAAAAACCTTATATTAAATAAAAAAATTACTGCTTAAATTATCGGATACTTTTTTCTTATTATTAAGAATGATATATATTATTTTTTTATAAACTTTCTTGATAATCTTCCTTTAAACATATTAATAAATGAAACAAAATCATCATTTCTTAATATAATATTCATTATAGAATAAACAAAAACTCCTAATAATATTACTATGAATACTTTTAATATAAAAAATATCCTAGAATCAGCAGTGCCGGATAACAAATAATATTTCGTTCCATAAACAGAAGCCGCCATAAACAAACTAGCAGCCAATGTCTTTACAACCTCAATTTTTTTATTTATTATCGATTTCACTGCCATTCTCTTTATAAGCAATATATATAGTATACAAAAAGATACAATATTTGCAACAACACTTGATATAGATATACCTATAATATCGAATTTAAATACATAAACACATAAATAATTACTAACAGCATTAATTATAAATGTAAAAAATGCTACATATACAGGAGTTTTCATATCTTTCATAGCATAAAATGACTGTACAAGTATTCTATAGCTTGCCACAAAGAATAATGATATAGATAAATATCTTAAAGCACTAGATACTAAATATGTAGATTTTGAAGAAAAAGCTCCGTATTCAAATATCATTCTTACAATTTCTCTGCCTAATACTGCAAATCCAAAAGTTGCAGGAATAGTAACTAAAGCAACAAGCCTTAAAGAATAGCCTAAATTTTCAACTGCTTCATCTTTTTTATTATCAGCTATTAATTTACTTAAAGTAGGAAGCATAACAGTTGCCACACTTACTGCAAAAACTCCTAAAACAAATTCATGTATTCTAGTAGCAAAAGTAACAGCTGAAACCCTGCCCTCTCCTATAGCTCCGGCAAATGCAGTAGAAACAAGTAAATTTATCTGATATATACTAGCGCCAAAAATACCCGGAGCAAATAATTTTATCATCTTTATAACATAAGGTTCTTTAAAATGAAAATAAGGCTTGAAACTAAAACCCTGTTTATGTACAAAAGGCATTTGATAGGCAAACTGTACAAACCCTCCAAGCAGTACAGCAAATGCGAATACATAAGCCATATTATTAAAAAAATTAGGAAGAAAGAATTTAAAAAACAAAGCCATAGATATAATTACAGTATTTAAAAGTATAGGACTTGCCGCTGATATAGAATAATAGCCTCTTATATTAAGTACACCCTGCATCAAAGCTGCTAAAGATATAAATAAAAGATAAGGAAACATTATTCTTGATAGATCCGATGCCAGATTAAGTGCTTCTATATTATTATGTGCTGATTTATAAAGTATTCTCACAAGCAAAGGAGATATAATTATTCCAATACATACAACTACTATTAATATCAATCCCAATAATGTAAAAACTGCCCTAAAAAATTTCTTTGATTCTTCAATGCCTTTTTCTTTTTCAAGTTCAGTAAATACAGGTATAAAGCTTGCAACCATATTGCCTTCAGCAAACAATCGCCTCAATAAATTTGGGAGTATAAATCCTATTGCAAAAGCATCAGCTATGAATGTAGTACCAAGCAAAACCGCCTGTATTTGATCTCTTACAAGTCCGAATACTCTGCTTACTGTTGTAACTAATGACATTTTTAATGATGATTTAGCTATCTTTTCTTTACTTACTGTTTTATTTTCTGACATATTGCCTCTATTATAAATAAACTGCTAATAGTTTTTTATTTTAAAATATAATTAATTATAACAGTATATCAAACATATAATAAAAAGCGAATTTATACTAAAATAATTTTATTTTATAAGAAA
>CASGDY010000181.1 GCA_949300355.1 uncultured Brachyspira sp. | reverse complement strand
ATATTCTTTTATTATATAATATTTTTTAAAATAATTAAATATCAAACTCTATAGGTTCATCATTATCAGCAATGAAATCTTCTTTCATTTTTTTTCTGAATTCTATCAATTTATTTCTAATATCGCTATATTTTAAAGCAAGCATTTCTACAGCAAGCATACCGGCATTATAAGAATTGTTAATACCAACAGCAGCAACAGTTATAGGTTTAGGCATTTGAACTATAGAAAGCAAAGCGTCCATTCCATCAAGATTGCTTGCACTAATAGGAACTCCTATAACAGGAAGTATAGTTTTTGAAGCTATTACACCAGGTAAATGTGCAGCAAGTCCTGCCCCTGCTATAATTACCTCATATCCGTTTTCTTCAATATGTTTAATAGTTTTTTCAAGATGTTCAGGTACTCTATGAGCTGAAAGAACAAAAGCTTTATATTTAATTTCAAATTCTTTTAAACAAGAAGCAGCCCCTTTCATTTTATCAGTATCAGATCTGCTTCCAAATATTATAGCAACTTTCATGTTTTCTCCTAATAAAAAATATATTATATATTCAATTAATTCTAATATAATAAATAAATTAACACAATAATCACATTATCTATTTTATAAAAAAAATTCCTATATTCTAGAAAAATTAGAAGATAGGTTTTAGTCATGCTTAAAAATATATCAATTAAAAATTTTAGAGGATTTGATAAACTAGAAATAAATGATATAAAAAAAATTAATTTATTAGTTGGTCAAAATAATTGCGGAAAAACAAGCATACTTGAAGCCATAGCTATAATATCTGGCATGCCTGATTGTTTAATAGCATACAGATTAAATAAAATAAGAAGAATATATGAAAATTCAGAATTAAAAAATTTATTTTATAATTTTGATTATAAAAATAATAATATAGAATTTGACTATAACCTTAATAATATAAATCATAATTTAATTATATCACATATATCACCTATATTAAGAAAAGAGACATCTATTAATAATAAAACTAATGATATAAACACATTAAAATATAAACTTTCTACAAAATCGGATGATAAAAATGAACAATATATATATATTTTATTAGAAATCGTACTATAAGAAAAAGCATCAAAAATATTAGAGAAAAAGAATATCTTAATAATATAAAAGAATTATACTTACATAATGTTGTAGAGCGTAGTGATTTATTGGATTCACTTGCTAATATTATAAAAAATAGAGGTGAAGAATTATTAATAAAATTAATATCATTTTTTAATAAAAAAAT
Source organism: uncultured Brachyspira sp. (assembly GCA_949300355.1). Taxonomy (GTDB): domain Bacteria; phylum Spirochaetota; class Brachyspiria; order Brachyspirales; family Brachyspiraceae; genus Brachyspira. The sequence continues at coordinate 4,441 of CASGDY010000181.1, read as the reverse complement.
AAAAGGCATAAAAATAGTAAGAAATGATATATATTTGGATATAGAAGGAATAAATGAATTAATACTATTAAATCTTATGGGTGACGGATTAAAAAAATATCTGTCAATTATTGTTCCTATGGTTGAAAATCAATATAATATGATATTAGTTGATGAGATAGAAAATGATTTGCATCATAAAACTATTAAGCATTTATTAAGAAGCATATTAAATTTAAGTAAAAATAATGTCATATACAAATATTCTTTACAACTCATAACTATGAGGTATTAAAATTTTTGTCAGAAATATCTGAAAATGAATTTAATGATATGAAAGACATGATAAATATTATTAATATAGTTAATACAGAAAATAAAGGTTTTCAGTCATATAATTATAATATTGATGGAGTTAAAGAATTATTAGAAAATGATTCGGATATAAGGTATTAATTTATGGATAATAATAAAAAATATATAATACTCGTTTAAGGTAAAGCAGATAAAAAATTCATAAAAGACTATATTAAATCTCAATACCAAATAGATACTGATATCAATGATAATATTATTATAGAAGAAAATGGCGGAAAAAGTTTTAATAAAAACAATATAAATAATATTCAAAAATATATTGATAATAATTATGAATTGTTGGTTATATTTGATGCTGATAATAATTTTGAAGAAGCAAAAAATAATATAAAAACAAATTTAAATATAGATGATAATAATATATTTTTATTTCCAAATAATAATTCTTTAGGTACTTTAGAAGATATATTAAGTAATATTGCTGTTATAAAAATATAATTAATTGTTTTGATAAATACACAAATTGCATAGATTCAATACCTGAAACTATAACTCCAGCTAAAAAATCAAAAATATATGCATATTTAGAATCAATAAAATCATATGATAAAAAAACAATAACAGAAGATAAAATAGATTATACCAATAATAATGTATGGAATTTAAATGATGAATATTTAAATCCATTAAAACAGTTTTTTGACAGTATTTAATAATACTTATTTTTTTATGATATGATCTATAGACTTAGTGTCTTTACTTCCGCATTTTGGACATTTAGCCCCAAACCCAAATAAATTAAGAACGGAAGGTCTTTTTTTAGAAGAAAAAAATTTTCCGCATGAATTGCATTTATACATAAAAGGCGGATTAAAAGGAAGCATCATAAACTCCTAAATTAATTTTTATATAATAATATTATAGTATATATGCATGACAGTTTTTGACATAATATTAAAAAAATTGAAAATTATATAAATAAAATTTAAATATGAGCTACTTAATAAAAAATACCCCATATTTAATATTAATTATAATAAAGACTCTATAAATTGTCTTGCTACCCTAGGACTTCTTCCGGCACTTCTTATAGCATAACTTTCAGCCTGTTTTATAAGTTCTTCTTTATCCATTTCTATATTATTAATTTCAGCATAGGAATGTACAATATCTATAAATAAATCTTTATCCGGTCTTTGGAACGTTATTATTATACCGAATCTGTTAGTTAAACTCATTATCTGCTGAATAGTATCTTCTATATGAATATCATCTCCTGTTCTGTCTTGGAAATTTTCTTTTATTAAATGTCTGTAATTTGAAGTAACATAAACTACAACATTTGACGGAAAAGAATTAACTCCGCCTTCAAGTATGGCTTTTAAATACGAAAAAGTATCATCATTGGAAGAGAATGTTAAATCATCTATAAATATTATAAATTTAAGAGGACTAAAACTTAAATCTTCTATTATATCGGTTATAAATGATAATTGACTTTTCTTAATCTCTATAAGTCTTAATCCATCATCTTTAAACATATTAGCTATTGCTTTTATGGTGCTGCTTTTTCCTGTTCCTGCATCTCCGTAAAGAAGTATATTATTTGCTTTCTTTCCTTCAAGCAGACTTTTAGTATTGGCAATAACCTTACTTCTCTCTCTTTCATAACCGTATAAATGTTTAATATCCTGCATATCCTGATGCTTTGCCGGTATAATATTCTTTTTATCATCAAGAGTAAACATATTATTATCGTAAAATATTCCATGCCCTTTTTTTGGCATTTCTTCTATATGTTTTTTATATACTTCATAAAAGCTTATTTCATCACAGTCTAATTTTGATATTTGACTTGAATATTCTTCTGAAAATAATGTATTAAAATCGAATGAAGATAAAAATTCAAAGAAATTTAATTCATTTTTTAATGACTCTTCTAAATTATAATCTAAATTATCTTTCTTTATATATTTATTTATATAAATATTATCATCTTTAAATATATAAGTTAATAAATAATCAGCTATATTCTTATTATATTTAAAAAGTTCATATAAAAAATCTGAATAATAATCTATCAATTTTATTTGATTATTTTTATCATCATCATAAGCTTCTAAAAACCTAATTAGCTTTTTTATTACTTTATTTTTAAGTATATCCCTAAATATTACTATACTAGAAAATCCTATTCGTATTTTTACTATTTTATCATTCATAATATTTTCCATTCTATTTTTAATTTTAGATTATTGTAAATTTATTAAAAAAATATTCAAGTATTTTAATTTTATTTTTAATTTTTTCAATATTAATGTAATATTTTATTTATTTATATGCTATAATAGTTGTATTATAGGTTACTTAATACCGAAAATTTAAAAAAATTATATAAATGGGGTTCGAAATGAAAATCAAAACTAGATTTATTATATTTGGTGTTTACACTTTTGCGGTTACTGTTTTATTAATATATTTACAATTTAGAATTATTAGAAGTATTACCGAATATAGTAATATCTATCAGCATACTATAAAATCATCAGCTATAGCAAGACAGTACCAGCAAAATTCAGCATATTTAACTCAATTTGTAAGAAGTTATGTAGCAACAGCTAATCAAAAATACGAGCAGGCTTATAATGACTGTATAGGAATATCAGGAGGAACAAAACCTACACCAATAAATTATGACAGAGGATTATACTGGTCATTGTATTTAGGCAGCGGAAACAAACCATATCAAGATGGACAGACAAAATCTTATGCAGATGTTATGAAAGAACTTAATTTCTCACAAGATATGTTTGATTTGCTTGCTTTATCAAAGAGCAGATCTGAAGAATTAGTAAAATTAGAAATTCAGGCTATGGATATAATAAAATCAATACCAAGAAATACTGACGGAACTATACCTGATGAGTATAAGGTAAGACAATTAGAAGCTATAGAATTAGTTAATGGCAATGAATACGAAAGAAGAGTTTCAGAGATAATGACTCCTATAAGTCAGTTTTTCGATAAACTTGATAGTGATAATAATATTAAATTACAAAATGCTGCTAATGAAGTAAGAAAGGATACCATATTATTTTTTATAGGATTATTATTAGTAGGCTCATCTGTTGTAGCATTCTTGTCTTCTTTAGGAAAAACTATAGGAAAGAATTTAAAATTATGTGTAGGATTAGCTTCTGAAATATCTAATGGTAATTTAACATCTGAAATAGATGAGAGATTATGCAAAGGTAATGGAGAATTTGCTTCATTACTTAGAAGTTTTAAGGATATGATATCTCATTTAAGAGAAATTATTTCAAGAGTATTACAAAGCTCTAAAGAAATATCTGAAGCTGCAACAGAAATAGCTCAAGGAAATACAGATTTATCTACAAGAACAGAAATGCAGGCATCTCATTTGGAAGAAACAGCTTCATCTATGGAACAGATTGCCTCTACAATAAAATCTTCTGCTGATAATTCTGTAAGAGGAAATCAAATGATGCAGGATTCTGAAAAATCTGTTCAGGAAGCCGGAGAAATAATTGAAGCTACTACAAATAATATAGAACTTGTATTTGAAGCAAGTAATAAAATAACAGATATTACAAAAATAATAGAAAATATTGCATTCCAAACTAATATATTGGCACTTAATGCTGCTGTAGAGGCGGCAAGAGCAGGAGAACAGGGAAAAGGTTTTGCTGTTGTTGCTTCTGAAGTTAGAAATTTGGCTCAAACAAGTCAGTCTTCAGTTAAAGATATTACTTCTCTTATAGCTGATGCTAATGAAAAAATAAAAACTGCAACAGAAACAGCTAGAAAATCCAAAGAAATATTTATGGACATAGAACAAAAGATAGAAGATACTTCCAGAATTATGCAGGATATCAGTGCTATGGCAGTGGAACAGCAGGCTGGAGTTGATCAAGTTAATATAGCGGTATCTCAAATGGATCAATCTACTCAGCAGAATGCGGCTTTGGTAGAACAGGCAACTGCTTCTTCTGAAGGCTTAATGGGACAGGCTAAAGAATTAGTTAACTTGATGAATTTCTTTAAAGTTTGATATTAATTAAAATATTTTTATATAAGACAATAATGGTAAATTATACTGTTATTGTCTTTTTTATATTAAAAA
>CASGDY010000180.1 GCA_949300355.1 uncultured Brachyspira sp. | reverse complement strand
TAAAAGAAGAAAAGGATAATATGGTCAAGTAAGTAAGGGCTTAAGGTGGATGCCTAGGCACTGGAAGGCGATGAAGGTCGTGACAAGCTGCGATAAGCTACGGGGAGAAGCAAATATTCTATGATCCGTAGATCACCGAATGGGAAAACCTATAGAAGTAAACCTTTTATATCATGCACTGAATCCATAGGTGTATGAAGCGACACCCAGGGAACTGAAACATCTAAGTACCTGGAGGAAAAGTAATCAAAATTGAGATTCCCTAAGTAGTGGCGAGCGAAAGGGGAAGAGCCTAAACCTTAATAATGTCAAGCTGCAAGGCGTTGTTATTATGGTGTTGTAGGGCGGTAAGTGATGCACTTGCATGCATTGACTTTGCTTTATATGATAGTGGAACTGTTTTGGAAAAGCAGACCATAGTGGGTGATAGTCCTGTACACGAAATCATATAGACAAGGTTTTATCGTTCCTGAGTAGAGCGGGGCACGTGAAACCCTGTTTGAATCTGGGTAGACCACTATCCAAGGCAAAATACTAACCAGTGACCAATAGTGTAGAGTACCGTGAGGGAAAGGTGAAAAGTCTCCCGTTGAGGGTTATTAAATAGAACCTGAAACCTTAAGCTTACAAGTAGTCAGAGGGTACCCTGCTAGCAATAGTAGATGGCCTGATGGCGTGCCTTTTGTAGAATGAGCCTGCGACTTATAGTACGTAGCAAGATTAAGAGGTAATAGCCTTGTAGTCGTAGTGAAAGCGAGCCTTAATAGGGCGAAATTAGTTGCGTGCTATACGACCCGAAGCCAAGTGATCTACCTATGAGCAGCGCGAAACTCGAGTAACATCGAATGGAGGTGCGAACCAGTGGCCGTGAAAAGGCTTTGGATGACTTGTGGGTAGGAGTGAAAGGCTAATCAAACTTGGAGATAGCTGGTTCTCTCCGAAATGTCTTTAGGGGCAGCGTTATGTGTTTACTTACGGGGGTAGAGCACTAAATGGACTAGGGCTCCTAACCGAGTACCAAACCCAACTAAACTCCGAATACCGTAAGTTAAGAACATGGCAGTTAGACAGCGGCGGATAAGCGTCATTGTCAAAAGGGAAACAGCCCAGATCCTCAGCTAAGGTCCCGAAATCTATGTTAAGTGGGAAAGGATGTGAGAATACTTAAACAGCCAGGAGGTTGGCTTAGAAGCAGCCATTCCTTTAAAGAGTGCGTAACAGCTCACTGGTCGAGTGTTCTTGCGCCGAAAATGTAACGGGGCTCAAACATAGTACCGAAGCTAGGGAATTATAGAGTTAATCTATAATTGGTAGGAGAGCGTTCTTTAAGCCGTTGAAGGTTCATCGTGAGGTGGGCTGGAGGTATAAGAAGTGAGGATGCAGGCATGAGTAACGAGAAAACGGGTGAGAAACCCGTTCGCCGCAAACCCAAGGTTTCCTAGGTAAAGCTAATCTGCCTAGGGTTAGTCGACCCCTAAGATGAGGCTGAAAAGCGTAGTCGATGGGAAACAGGTAAATATTCCTGTACTATGATATGTTTCGATGGAATGACACAGATTGTTTGCGTACGCGTTAGATTGGTAGATAACGTCAAACAGTTTAGACTTGTGATGAGTAAAATGCTTGTTGCTTTAAGGTTGAGGCTGGATAGTGACTGGGCTTTCGGGTTCAGGAAGTTGCGTGAGCTAGGCTGTCGAGAAATAATTTCTAAGGTTAGGCATGTCATAATCGTACCGCAAACCGACACAGGTGGGTGAGATGAGTATTCTAAGGCGCTCGAGATAATCTTCCCTAAGGAACTCTGCAAATTAGTCTTGTAACTTCGGAAAAAGAGACGCTTGAATCTTGGTAGCAATATTGAGAGGAGAGTCGCAGTGAAAAGGCCTGGCCGACTGTTTAACAAAAACACAGATCTCTGCAAACATGTAAATGGATGTATAGGGATTGACACCTGCCCAGTGCTGGAAGGTTAAAAGGAGAGGTTAGCGTAAGCGAAGCTTCGAATTGAAGCCCCAGTAAACGGCGGCCGTAACTATGACGGTCCTAAGGTAGCGAAATTCCTTGTCGGGTAAGTTCCGACCTGCACGAATGGTGTAACGATCCGGGCACTGTCTCGGGGAAGAACTCGGTGAAATTGAATTATCAGTGAAGATGCTGATTACCCGCAACAGGACGGTAAGACCCCGTGAACCTTTACTATAACTTGACATTGAGTTTTGTTTTGTGATGTGTAGAATAGATGGGAGGCTTTGAAGTGGGAGCGCCAGCTTTCATGGAGCCATCTTTGAAATACCATCCTTCGCAAAATGGGATTCTAACGGTTAGCCGTTATCCGGCAGCCGGACATTGTCAGGCGGGTAGTTTGACTGGGGCGGTCGCCTCCTAAAGAGTAACGGAGGCGTGCAAAGGTCACCTCAAACCGAATAGAAATCGGTAGTAGAGTATAAAGGCATAAGGTGGCTTGACTGCGAGAGAGACATCTCGAGCAGGTACGAAAGTAGGTCTTAGTGATCCGGTGGTCCCGAGTGGAAGGGCCATCGCTAAACGGACAAAAGGTACTCCGGGGATAACAGGCTTATCTCCCCCAAGAGTTCAGGTTTGGCACCTCGATGTCGGCTCATCGCATCCTGGGGCTGGAGCAGGTCCCAAGGGTTTGGCTGTTCGCCAATTAAAGCGGTACGCGAGCTGGGTTCAGAACGTCGTGAGACAGTTTGGTCCCTATCCGTTGTGGGCGTTGGAAAGTTGAGAAGAGTCATTCTTAGTACGAGAGGACCGGAATGAACGCACCGCTGGTGTATCTGTTGTTCTGCCAAGAGCATCGCAGAGTAGCTATGTGCGGACGGGATAACCGCTGAAAGCATCTAAGTGGGAAGCCTCCTTCAAGATTAACTTTCCCTATGAGTTTCGTTGGAGACTACGACGTTGATAGACTGCAAGTGTAAGCAGGGAAGAAATACCTGTTCAGCTGAGCAGCACTAATCAGACCAATGACTTGACCATATTATCGTTTTCTTCTTAAACAAGGAAATTATAATAAAGAGTAGAATGAGACATCTACGCTCTTATATATCTGGCAAAGAGATTAAAAATTGTTCTTTTAATTTGCTAATATTATTTCGGTGACCATAGAGAAAGTGATACACCCGTTCCCATTCCGAACACGGCAGTTAAGCCTTTTATCGTCGATGGTACTGTAAGGGTAGCTTTACGGGAGAGTAGAACGTTGCCGGGTATATATTATATATTTATCCCAATAGATTGATTTCTGTTGGGATTTTTTATATTTAAAATCTTAATCCTTTAATATTTAAAATAAAAGAGATTTATAAATGAATAATAAAGAAAGAATCATAAAAACTATTAAAATTATAGCATATTTATTTTCTTATATGATGGTTACTGTAGTTGCTTTCAATTATGGTTATATGTATTATGCTATTAAATTTGATGGGGCTTCTGCTCCTCCTAGTATTTCTTTTATTTTTGCAGTGCCTTTTATTATTGCTATATTAGTATGTGTTGTTTTAATAAAAATTATCAAAAAAAGAATGAAAGATTAATAAAATGACAGCTGAAGAACTATTAAAAATACATAAATTATCTTCTAATCATAAATAATTATTAATGAAAAAAAATATTTGATGTTGTTTTTATTGTTTAAGTATTTTTAGTCCTAAACTTATAACTGATTGGATAGAAGATTAAAATGATTTAACTGCTATTTGTCCATATTGCTGCATTGATTCTATTATACCAAAGCATTCTGATTATGAATTAAACAAAAAATTATTGGAAGAGATGAGAAGATATTTTTTTAGATATAGTTTTTAAAAGCTTATATTTTTTTACTTACCAATAATTTAGTATTATATTTCATTATATCGATACAAATATTACTTTATTTAAATTAATTAGTTATACTTTAGACTAGTATTTTTATTAACTTAATATATAATAAATAACTAAATAAAAACAATTTTGGAGGTTTAAAATTATGGCAAATCCTGTTTTATCAGATAAGGCATTTAATTATGCTTCAAGTTATGAAAATGATAACACAATGACTGTTAATGGAGCAATTAACAAATCAATAATACTTACATTAATATTGATGCTTTCAGCTATGGTAAGTGTGTTTTTTGTTTTAGCTGGAAATCCTGGTCTTCTTTATCCTGCTGCTTTAGGATCATCTATAGCTGCTTTTGTTTTAGCTTTAATAATGACTTTCAAAAAAGAATTGGCTAAAGTGTTTTCTATACTTTATGCTATACTTGAAGGTGTTGCTGTAGGTGCTGTTTCTTATGTTTTTAATGCTGCTTATGACGGTATAGTTGTGCAGGCTGTATTTCTTACATTTTTAGATTTATTTATAATGTTGGTATTATATAGATTTAGAATAATAAGAGTAACTGAGAAATTTAGAAGTGTAATAACTGTATCTACATTATGTATAGGTCTTGTATATTTAGCTAATTTTATAATGTCATTCTTTGGGGCTAGAATTCCTTTCTTATATGGTTCAAGTCCTTTAAGTATTGGAATAAGTGTTGTAATAGTTCTTATTGCTTCATTTAATTTGCTTTTGGATTTTGATTTTATGGAAAAAGGCGAGCAGTATAATATGCCTAAATACTTTGAATGGTATGCTGCCTTCGGACTTCTTGTTACTTTGGTATGGCTTTATTTAGAGATATTAAAACTTTTATCTAAAATAAGAAGCAGAGATTAAAATTATATAATGTATAATTGAGGAAATTAAAGGCATACATATTAATTTATGTATGCCTTTTTATTTGCATTATGATTATTAATATAATATATTGATACCTTATAATTTTTATTTTATTCATGTATTTTTCAAACGCTTCAAATCCTTGTTATTGAATGGAAGAATAAAGTCCTATAATGTACTGAAAATTTTTAACTTTGTCAATTTTTTTATTGTTCTTTTTCCCGCCGCAAAAAGAACCAAAAAGTGCAAGTGTAAAATTAGTTCTAAATAGTACTAATTTTGTTTTACAAGTAATATAGATTATTAATTTAAGCTAAAATATTACCCTTCGCGAAGCGTATCTGAGCCTGTCGAGGATATAGCTTCTTTGTGGCAACAAAAGAAGCGGGGTGCTGAGCGTGTTGGGCAAAGCCTTGCAGATATTTAAAATTAAAAAAAATATTTCTGACAAAGTATATTTATTTAGGTATATACCAATCTATGAGGTGTACTATGCAGCTTAATAATAAAGTTTTAAAAGAAAACTCTAGTAAAAAAATATTTATAAACTATGCAATTCCAAGTATGCTCGGAATGCTTATGGAAAGTTCAGCAGTATTTATAGATGGTTTATTCGTAGCGAATTTTATATCATCGGAAGCCTTTTCGGCAATAGGTATTGTTTGGCCTATTACAGCTTTATCATTTGCATTATATGTTATGCTTACATTAGGTTCAATTGCTATAGCAGGAAAATGTATAGGTGAAAATAATATGAGACGTGCGAGCTTAATATTTACTCAAACTTTAATAACTGTTATAACTTTAACTATTCCTGTATTAATAGTTATTTATATATTTAGAGAAACATTGCTTCCATTATTCGGAGCACATGGAAACATATATAATTTCTCATTAGAATATATTAATGGTGTTATTGTTGCTATATTTTTCTGGGGAATGGCTTATGTATTTAGTCAATTTATAAGGCTAAATGGTTCTCCAAAGTTTGCATCATTGATGTTTATAACTTCATCTTTATTTAATATAATATTAGATTACATATTTATAGCAGTATTAAAATTTGGTATTTCAGGTGCTGCTTGGGCTACAGCTTTTTCATATATTATTTCATTTATAATAGGATTTTCATATTTCTTTAATCCTAAATGCAAAATAAAAATCATAAAAGTATATGGAGGCTGGAATTATATATTCAAAGCTATATTAAATGGTTTTTCAGAATTTCTAAGCAATATTTCTTCTGGTATAATACCTTGGCTATTTAATATAACAGCATACAAAATATTAGGAAACAATGGGATACTTATTTATTCTGCTGCAAATTATATAATTACATTTTTTATAATGATTGCAAGCGATATAGGAGAGATTTTATCATCTTTAATAAGCGTTTCTTACGGAGCTAAAAATAAAAACAAGATGAAAGATTTTTTTAAAATGGGAATGATATTTGTTTCATCATTATCAATATCAGCTTCTATAATATTACTTATAAATCCAAGTATATTAGTTAATGCTTTATTAAAAAATATAGATTCAAAAACTGCTGAAGATGCTATGTTTTTTGTAAGAGCATCTATACCAATATTTATATGCGTTGGAATAAATATAATAATGAGTGCCTATTATACTTCTATTCAAAAGGCTGGGGCATCTGCTTTGATTGCCGCTTTAAGAACATTAATTTTACCTGTTTTATTAGTACTTACTTTGCCGAATATGTTAGGATTTTTAGGTCTTGTTTTAGTTCTTCCTATAAGCGAGATTATAACATTAATTGTATCAATGGCCTTATACAAAAATAGAAGCATTGATCTTTTAATTAGAGATTAAATATTTTAGTATGATGGGTATTGCAACATACTAATATAAAAAATTAATATTAATTTTTTATAAAACACTTGCAATTTGTATCAAAAATGATACAATACATGCTGTAATTATTATGGGGATTGATATGGTTATAATAAAAATTTTTAAGATAGGTACCTTACACCTAAAGGATTTTAATAATTACCATTGTATTTTACAAAAACTCCAACAATAAAGAACCTGTAAAGGACTTTCTTAATACTTTAGAAAACGATAGTAAAAAGAAAGTAGGTGCTAAAATAATAGTAGTATCTGAAATGTTGAAAAATCATCAGAAAATATCTAAAGAGTTATTTAAAAAGATTGATGATGATATATGGGAAATAAGAGTTAATAATATTAGAATATTTGTTCTTCTATATGATGGCAATATGTATCTATTACATGCTATTATAAAAAAGAGAAACGATATACCAAAAAAGGATTTATCTTTAGCAAATGAAAGAGCTAAAGAAATAAAGAGTTACATAGATGAAAACAAAAAATAATAATAAAGATACTAAAGAAATAAATAATCCTATAGGAGGAGATTTCTTTGATTATCTTCAAGAAGAAAATATTTTAGATGAATGTCTATCCTTATCATCTAAAGAATTAATAGTTTACCAATTAAAAGCTATAATGGAAGAAGAACATATTTCAAAATCTGATTTAGCAACTAAAATGAATACAAGCAGAGCAGCAGTGTACAGACTTTTAGATGAAAACAACAACTCTGTAACATTAGATACTTTAGAAAAGGCTGCAAAATTTCTTAATAAAAAACTCATTATAAAATTTGTATAATTAGTATTTGACTTTTTTGTCAATTCTTAATTAGTTAAAATAAAAAACTTGACTTACATTAACAAACATAAGCCAAGTTTTTATATTTAAATAATTATATTAGTAATTTTTTTATTGTTCTTTTTCCCGCCGCAAAAAGAACCAAAAAGTGCAAATAAAAGTATAGTATCTATATAACTTAATTTTATTAGTCAATAGACAATTCAATATACTGCAAATTAATATTATAGAGAAGATAAAACTTCCTCTATACCTTTTAATTTATCTTCAAACTCTTTTTTCTTTCTGTTTTCTGTGTCAATAGCTTCCTGTTTAGCTTTCTTCATAAAGTTTTCATTAGAAAGTTTTTTGTTTACAGCTTCCAAATCTTTTTTGTATCCTGCTGCTTCTTTTTCTAATCTTTTCTTCTCTGCTTCTAAATCTATTATACCAACAAGATTAACATTTATTTCACCGCCTTCAAATACTTTAACAAATGAACCTTTATTTCTCTCACTATCTGCTGAAGAAACTATATTCAATGATTCTGTAAGTGAAAGTGCTGATATAATATCCTTATAGCTTTCTGCAGTATTTTTGAAATAATCTGAAGTATAGCGAATTATTACATCAAGTTTTTTGTTCGGAGGTAAATTAAATGATGAACGTGAATTTCTTATTCCTGAAACAATATCCTGAATCAAGTTGAAATCTTTTTCTATATCTTCAAATATATATTTAGCATTAGCTTTTGGAAAATGGATGAATCATAGCCATTGATTCTTCAAGTACATATAAAAGAACAGCAATAGTTTTTTCTTTCTTGCTTTCATCTTTCAAATCGAATTTACTTATCTCTATGTACCAATCACAGAATTCATTCCAATAGAATTTATAAATTGTCTGAGAAGCCTCATCGAATCTATACTCTTTTAATTTCTGAGTAGTTGATTCAATAGCTTTCTGAAGTCTTGATAATATCCATTTATCCTTATTTTCAAGAGTGCAGCTGTCTAAATCTTTTATATTAGCATTATCATTAATATTTCCAAAAATATATTTAGCACTGTTGTATATTTTATTAGCAAACTTTCCGCCCATTTTGAAAAGCTCTCTGTCAAGCCAAATATCCTGTCCGCCTAATGAAGTTATGAATGATAAAGTGAATCTGAATGCATCAGCTCCATGCTCATCAATAATTTCTATAGGGTCAATACCATTTCCTAAACTCTTAGACATTTTTCTTCCGATTTTATCTCTTATAAGTCCGTTAAGATAAACATCCTTGAAAGGCACATCATTCATAAAATGAGTTCCTGCCATAATCATTCTAGCAACCCAGAAGAATAATATATCATAACCTGTAACAAGTGCTGTAGTAGGGTAGAAATATTTTAATTCCTCATTAACTTCAGGCCATCCGAAAGTAGAGAAAGGCCATAACCAAGAAGAAAACCAAGTATCAAGTACATCTTCATCTTGATGAATATTTTTAGATTTACACTTAGTACATTCTGTAATATCTGTTTTTGAAACCATCATCTCGCCGCAGTCATCACAGTACCAAACAGGAATTCTATGTCCCCACCATAATTGTCTGCTTATACACCAATCTCTTATATCAGTCATCCAGTGATTATAAGTGTTAATCCATCTTTCAGGATAAATTTTTGTATTTCCGTCATTAACAGCCTTGTATGCTTTTTCTGCTAAAGGCTTCATTTTTACAAACCATTGATCGCTGTAATAAGGCTCTACAACATTATGACATCTGTAACAGTGTCCTACTTGGTGTTTAATATTATCTTTACCAACAAAAGCACCTAATTTTTCAAGTTCATGTATTATCAAAGCTCTTGCTTCTTTAACTGTTTTACCTTGATAATTAGCAGGTGTATTTTCATTGAATGTGCCGTCTGCATTAAGTATATTTATTATTTCTAAATTATGTCTTTGAGCTATAGCAAAGTCATTAGGGTCATGTGCTGGAGTTATTTTTAAAGCTCCTGTACCGAACTCTTTATCAACATAAGTATCTTTTACAAGTCTTAATTTTCTGCCTACTATAGGAAGTATTAAAACATCTTGTTCTGTAAGATGTGCATATCTTTCATCATCAGGGTGAACAGCAATAGCAACGTCGGCCAAAATAGTTTCAGGTCTTGTAGTAGCTATTTCAATATATTCATCTTTTCCTTCTATTTGGTATTTAACATGATATAAAGCACCAGCTACTTCTTCATGCTCTACCTCATCATTAGCCAAAGCAGTACCGCAGCTAGGACAGTAGTTAATAAGATATTTTCCTCTATATATTAAACCTTGATTATAAAGCTCAACGAATACCTCTCTTACAGCATTGCTAAGTCCTTCATCAAGTGTAAATCTTTCTCTGTCCCAATCGCATGAACAGCCTATTTTTTCTAACTGTTTTACTATGATAGAGTGATGCTCATTAGCAACTTCCCAAGTTTTTTTAACGAATGCCTCTCTTCCTAAATCATGCTTATTTTTGCCTTCAGCCTTTAATCTTCTTTCAACAACATTTTGAGTGGCAATACCAGCATGGTCAGTACCCGGCATCCATAAAGTACATTTTCCAAGCATTCTATGGAATCTTATAAGTATGTCCTGAAGCGTATTATTAAGACCATGTCCCATATGAAGTACGCCTGTAACATTTGGAGGAGGTATGACTATAGAATATGGTTCTTTATTTTTATCCATAACAGCATGAAAAAATCCATTCTCTTTCCAGAAATTATATAATTTGTCCTCAATATTTTTAGGGGTGTATGACCCTTCTAAAGTATGTTTCATATTCTTTTTCCTCCAATCAGTCAATAATAATATTAAAAATTGATAATATATTTTATACTATATAGAATATTTTTCAATTATTAATTTTTATTTGCATTTGTTTAAGAGCCATAGATATTGCACACTTTTAGTTTAAAAAAAAGATGGTATTCCTTATAATTTATAATTGCTACAAATAAACCAAAAGGAATACCT
>CASGDY010000179.1 GCA_949300355.1 uncultured Brachyspira sp. | reverse complement strand
AATAAATGGAAACGTGAATTATCAATAGCATTAGCAGAGAACTTTCATCTGTTTGAAAATTGACAAAATATATTTGTTTAGGTATATACTAAAAATTTTAGAGTTTGTCATTTTTTTATTCAACTTTTTCCCGCCGCAAAAAGCTGCAAAAAGTGCAAGTATAAAATTAGTACTAAATAATACTAAAATTGTTTTACAAGTAATATAAACTATTAATTTGAGCTTAAATATAGCCCTTCGCCAAAGGCGGACGTCGTCCAAAATAAGTGTGTGACGGCACGTCTGTGTACTTCGTGGGCTAGTCCACAAAAATAATAAAAACTATTTTTTTACAAAATATATTTGTTTCAGTATATATTGATTTTTTATATATTTATGTTATCATATATACCTATAGTATGTATATATAAAAATAGGTGTTTATAATGTTAAAATCTTTAAATGTACAAGAGGCTGCTGATTTGATAAAGTTAGGTAATAATATAAAGCTATTAGATGTAAGAAGCAAAATGGAAGTTAATATGACAGGGGCAATAGAAGGAAGCATATTAATAGATTTAAATGATCCAAAGGCTGAAAATTTAGTTAATGGATTAGATAAATCTGAAAAATATCTTCTATATTGTGCTACAGGAGCAAGAGCTGAAGCATTAGCTAATTATATGGATAAAAACGGATTTAAAGAAATATATCATCTAATTTACGCCGGACATAGTCAATTAGTAATGGCCTTAAAAAATAATTAATAAAATATGATTAATTAATAAAATAATAAAGAAAGTTAGTATTCATAAAAATCCGAATACCAACTTTTTTATTATTATGCTCTGTTTCATAATCGAAAAAATATATTTAAAATATAATTTTTATTCTATATAAGAATAGAAAAATCTTCTTATTTCCAAAGTATCAACTAGAACATTTTTTAATTTAGGGCTTTGCATAGAACAAGATGTATAATGATAAAGCGGTATAAAAGCCATATCCTCGCCTATAAGTTTATCTTCAGCCTTATGCATATTATCCATTCTTATTTTATTGTCAATAGTGTTTTTAGCCTCTGATATAAGTCTGTCATATTCAGCATCATTATACCCTACTCTATTTCCGGCACTTGTACTAACAAAAAGATCAGCAAAAGTCATAGGATCAAGATAATCTCCTATCCAATCAGCCCTGCATACCACATAATTTCTTGTCTGTCTGTTCTTTTGAAATACTGCCCATTCTTCCTGAGTGATAGTCATATCTATATTAAGGTTTTCTTTCCACATCTGCTGAACTGCCTCTGCTATAGTAACTCCCATTCCAGGATTAGTTTTGAACTCCAATACTGGAAAGTTTGCTCCATTAGCATAGCCTGCTTCTTCTAAAAGTTTTTTGGCTTCTTCGATATTTGCTTTATAATCTTCTTTTTTAACGCTGTAATATCCGCCGCCATTCTCTCTAAAGTCGCCGTCCGCATCTTTTAAACCATAAGGTATGAAAGCAGCAGCAGGTATCTCCCCTGTTTTTGTTATATTTTCTACTATATAATTTCTATCTATAGCAAGAGCCAATGCCTTCCTCACTCTCTTATCTTTCAAAACTGCATTTGTATTATTCAAAGCATAATATGCAGTTCCTAAAGAAGGTGTTGTAACTAAATAGCCTTCCTCTCTTAATAAATCTATATCGGCAGTAGGAACTTTATATGAATACAATATAGAACCTTCTTTTAAAGCTGCATAAGCTGTAGATACATCAGAAAACATAACAAAATCTATTCTTTTAGCTATCATCATATCTTTGTTCCAATAATTAGTATTTAATTCTAAAGATATTATCTCATCAGGCTTTCTCTCTATCATTCTATATGGACCATTACCTATATATGTATCAGGAGAAAAAGTCCAATTATCGCTTATGAATTCTTCTCTTAAAGGTGAAAATATAGGAATAGCTGCTAATTCCAAAAAGTAAGCTGTAGGACTTTCAAAATACACTTTTAAAGTTCTATCATCTAATGCCTCAACTCCAAGTTCTTCTGTTGGTAATTCTCCTTTAAGAATTTTATCAGCATTTTTTACAGGTGTTATTAAAAAGCTGTAAGCTGATGCTGTATTAGGGTCTGCTAATCTTCTAAAAGAATATACAAATTCATCAGCAACAACATTCTTACCGTCAGACCATTTAGCATTATCCCTTAAATGAAATGTAATACTAAGACCGTCTTCTGACATATCCCAGCTTTCTGCAACTCCTCTTATTATATTACCCTTCTCATCTTTTGAAGTAAGACCTTCAAATACATGAACTGCATAAATCATACTATCTAATGCAGATAAAAATGAAGGATCTATACTTTGAGGTTCTGCTCCAATAGTTACCCTTATAGTTTCAACATAGCTTTTATCCTCACTGCATGATAGTAAAAATAAACAAACTGTGATTAATAAAAAAATTATTTTTCTCATAAAAATTATCCAACATTAAAAACATTATGTTAACACAATATTTATACTCTAATATCAATATTTGTCAACAACTAAATTGTTATAAATTAAATTTAATAATTTTTATCTAAAACTAAAATTATTAGCAATAATTTTAACAAATTAAATCATAAATAATAAAAAATTAAATCAATAAAAAAAGAGGCTTATAATAAAGCCCCTTTTAATCAATAATTATTTATTATTATTTTATTAATTTATTCTATATAACAGTAATTAAACTTATGTTTTCCTAAAGCATTGTACACAACATTTTTTAATTTAGGACTAACCATCAAAGTATATGATCTATGATAAAGCGGAATAAAAGGCATATCATCAATCAATAATTTTTCTGCATCCATCATATACTTCATTCTAACAGCAGGATCAGCAGTTTTTCTGGCATTGTTAATCAAAGTATTATAAGCAGTGTTATCATATAAACCATAATTGAATGTATTGCCTTTAACCATAATCTCAAGCATAGTCATAGGATCTCTGTAATCTGCATTCCAAGCCATAGAACCTATATCAAAGTTTCTTTCTAATAAATATTGAAGAACTAAAGGATATTCATCGTTCTTTAATGTTACATCTATATTTAAATTAGATTTCCACATCTGCTGTATAGCCTCTGCAACTATTATATGAAGTCCTGGAGAAACTCTTATTTCTAATACAGGGAAACCATCTCCATTAGTATATCCAGCTTCGGACATTAAAGCCTTAGCCCTTTCTACATTTGATGTATAATTATCAGTATCTATAAGTATTCCTGCTTCTTCTCTATAAGGACCATTAATACCATCCATAGAAGGAGGAACAAAACCCTGAGCTGCTGCCTGTCCGCCCATAGTTACATTTGATACTAAATAATTTCTGTCAATTGCTAAAGATAAAGCCTGTCTTACTCTTTTATCTTTCAAAGCATTGTTTGTAATATTAAGAGATAAATAGAAAGTACCTACTCCGTCCTTAAGAGCAATATAATTTTCTGCTTTTAATTTTTCTATTTCACTAGAAGGCGGTTCTAATGCTGAAAAATGTATAGTACCTCCTCTAATTCCTGCGATAGCTGTATTAGGATCAGCCATAGAAATGAATTTTAATTTCTTAGCAACTGTTTCATCATTATAATAATTAGTTCTAGCCTCAAAAGTGATGTACTCGTCCATTACTCTTTCAGTCATTTGATAAGGACCATTACATATATAAGTTTCAGGTGATAAAGTCCAATCATCTCCATACTGTTCTATAATATCCTTTCTTACAGGTGCAAAAACTGAAACTGTAGTCATAAACTCCAAGAAGTAAGCAGCAGGATCAACAAGCTCTACTTGAAAAGTATAATCATCTATAGCTTTTACACCAAGTTCATTATAATCCATATTACCAGCATTAATCTCTTTAGCATTTTTTATTATTTCTAATAAAGAAGCATATTGTGCAGCAACATCAGGATTAACAACTCTTTTCCAGCTGTATTCAAAATCGTATGCAGTTACAGGTTTACCGTCAGACCATAATGCATTAGTTCTTATATGAAAAGTATATGTTTTTCCGTCCTCTGATATATCCCAGCTTTCTGCCATACCGCCTGTAAGTTTTCCGTCAGCTCCTATTTTTGTTAAACTTTCAAATGGATGATACAACATAGCAGAAACAACATTCAAACTATTTAAACTAGGGTCTATAGTTCTAGGTTCTGCTCCCATATTAATAACTATAGCCCCATTTCCAGCATTTCCTGAACATGATAGAATAAATAAGGAAATCACCATTAAAAATACAGCAATTATTTTTTTCATATTTTCTCCTAATACTTTATTTTAATTATTTATTGAATATATGAATAATTAAATTTATGTCTTCCCAAAGGATTCAATACAACTCCCTGCAATTTAGGATTTTTCATAAAAGAATCTGCCCTATAATATAGAGGTATAATAGGCATCTCTTCCATAAGTATATTTTCAGCTTTAGCCATAGCAGCCATTCTTATTTTATTATCTTCAGTTTGTTTTGCTGTTAATAAACTATCATCATATTCTTTGTTTGCAAATCCTGTATGATTTACTCCGCCGCCGCTTGTCATAACATCAAGCATAGTCATAGGATCATTATAATCACCTGTCCAGCCCATTCTAGCCATTTGATAATTTTTTTCTACCAAAGTTTGAAGTGTTATAGGAAACTCTTCCTGTACTAAAGATACATTAACATTTAAATTCTCTTTCCACATCTGCTGCAAAGCCTCTCCGACTAATACATAAATACCCGGAGAAACTTTTAATTCTATTACAGGATAATTTGCACCGTCAGGATAACCTGCCTCAGCCATTAATGCTTTTGCTTTTTTTACATTATTCTCATAATCATTAACATTTATATATTCTTTATTTTCTTTTCTGAATGTGCTGTTTAATCCTCTTACTTCAGTAGGAACAAAAGCTCCTGCAGGAACCTGTCCTCCTTTAGTGACATTCTTTACTAAATAGTTTCTGTCTATTGCAAGAGATAAAGACTGTCTTACTCTTTTATCTTCAAAAGCCTTATTAGTGATATTTAATTCTATATAATAAGTACCTATGGTATTATTTGCCACTATATAACCTTCATTATTCAATTTTTCTATTTCAGCAGAAGGAGGCTCTAATGCAGAAAAATCTATTGTTCCGCCTCTTATGCCGGCAATAGCAGTATTCGGATCGCTCATAAGTACAAAATTGATCTGTTTAGCTATTTGTTTATCAGTATCATAATAGTTGGTATTAATATCAAAAACTATTCTCTCATCTACTACTCTTTCTTTCATTTTATAAGGACCATTTCCTATATATGTTTCAGGAGTTAAAGTCCACTTATCTCCATATTGTTCTATAATATCTTTTCTAACAGGCATAAATACTACTGTAGAAGCTATGAAATCTATAAAATAAATAGCCGGATTTTCAAGCTCTACTTCAAATGTATAATCATCAATAGCTCTTACTCCTAAACTATTATAATCCATATTGCCTGCATTAATCTCTTTAGCATTTTTTACTATTTCCATCATATATGAATATTCAGCTGCAGTATTCGGATCAACTGCTCTTTTCCAAGAATACTCAAAATCATGAGCTGTTACAGGTTTGCCGTCAGACCACTTTGCATTCTTTCTTATATGGAATGTATATACCAAACCATCATTTGATATTTCCCAAGTTTCTGCCATACCTGGTCTTACATTATTATTTGAATCTATCTTTGTTAAGCCTTCAAAAGTTCAAAAGCATGAAGTATATAAGATGATACAACATTAATAGAATTTAATGTAGGATCCATAGTCTTAGGTTCAGGTCCCAAATTTATAGATATAGATGGAACTGACTCAGTACTTGTTTCTGATTTTTTAGTGCATGATACTATAACCAAAAACATCATCAAAAAAACAATCAATATTTTTTTCATAATATAACCTCTAAATATATTATATAAATTTTATTCATGTTATATCATAAACTTCATAATGTCAATAAAAAATTTCTCTATATAGTAATATTTTTTCATATTGACAAAACAAATAATATAAAATATTATGTTTACTATATTTTTTTTAAATTTAGGAAAACAATTATGATTAGAAATATTATTACATTATCTTTCATACTTTTAATAATATCATGTTCAAATAATAAAAATAATAACATTAATAATAACCAAACCAATACTAATGCAATAGAAACTCAAACCAATGAATTAAAACAAGCCGAAGAATCAAACAATAATAATACAAAAAATGATACATCTCATACACCAAAAAATATAGAATGGATATCCCATCACTATTACATGAAAAATGATGAAGGAGATTTCTTTTCAGTTTATTTAAATGATAGATGGCCTGAAAATAACTCTGAATTAATGCCAAATTATGAAAAAATAAAGGCAGCTTTTAATTATAAAAATTTAAATGATATATATCAATTCTATGATAAAAACAGCATTCTTGATATAACAAATAATAGA
>CASGDY010000178.1 GCA_949300355.1 uncultured Brachyspira sp. | reverse complement strand
TAATAATTTTTGGAACTACAAACGCATACATTCAGCTTTAAATTATGATACACCTATGTTATACTTCAAAAAGATAAGGAATACTTAAATGCAATATGTTTGGCACCCGTGCAATATTGATAATTTTTTATTTTTATAATAAACTATTTATTATGATATTATTTAGTTTAATTTATTTTTTATTAAGTTTTATTTTTACATTATTATGTATAGTTATTGCATTTTCAGTTTATCCTTTTATCAGATTATTTTCTAAAAGAAAAGGTTCGCAATATGTTCATACTATGGCTAAATTTTGGGGCAGAGTACTTATGAAAATGGCATTTATTTCCTTTAATATAGAAGGAAAAGAAAATTATGATCCTAATAAAACCTATTTGCTTACCCCTAATCATCAAAGTGCATTTGATATATTTGCCTGTTTTAGTATATTCAAAAATTCATTTGCATTTGTTTCAAAAGATACTTATGGAAAAGTACCTTTAATTGGTTTCGGTATGTCTCTTGCTAATTATATTTTTGTTAAAAGAGGTACTGTAGGTGCTGTAAAATCAATAGATGATATGGAAAACAGATTAAGAAACAATATAAGTATAGTTATTTATCCTGAAGGAACAAGAAGTGCTACAGGAGAAATAAAAAAGCCTAAAAGAGGAATATTAAGAATAGCAGAAAGATGTTCAGATATACCTGTTTTGCCTGTTGTTATATATGGTACTAAAGATATTATGAAAGCTAGAAGTATTAAGATTGTTCCATTTAGAAAGATAACAGTAAGATTTTTAAAACCTTTCTATTTTAAAGATATAAATGGTGATGATAGCGGCAAATTAGATTATTGGTATGGTGTTATGACTAAAAATTATAATGAATTGAGAGATAAATTAATATCAAATTAAGTTTTTATCATATTAAAAGTAAAGTTGGCGAACTAAAATATATAACAATATTTTAATAGTTTTATATATATTGTAAATGTTTCAGTAATATTCTATTATAATTCATAGTAATATATTAAAATGTACATCATTTTTATATTATACTTGAAAAAAATAATCTTCATATTATAATATATAGATATTATGTGTTTATTTTAAACAAAAAAATCACTTAAAAAATTAGGAGTAAAAAAGTGAATATTAATAATAACGCTTCTCAGTTAAAAAAAGAGATTTTGGTAAAGATAGCATTAATGTTTATTGAAGATAGACTAGTAGAAGATATTGACAGATTACCTATAGAGATAATACCTAGAGATAGTAAATCTATAAGATGCTGTATACATAATGATAGAGAAATAATAAAGAATAGAATCATGGCAAGACTTGGAATAAGTGTTGAAGGTAAAGAGGATAGTGGAATACCATTGTCTGAATATGCTAAATTAGCATTAGACAGAGATAAACCAACTTGGCCTATGCTTACAGTATTAGATGAAGCCTGTAATGCTTGTGTAAGAGCTAACTTTATGGTAACAAATGCTTGTCAGGCTTGTTTAGCCAGACCTTGTATGGTAAATTGTCCTAAAGATGCTATAAGTATATTAGATGAAAAAAGGGCGCATATAGACAGCAGTAAATGTATAAACTGCGGATTATGTTTAAAAAATTGTCCTTATCATGCTATTATTTATATACCTGTTCCTTGCGAAGAGTCTTGTCCTGTAGGTGCTATTAATAAGAATGATCAAGGGAAAGAGGTAATAGATTATCATAAATGTATATTCTGCGGAAACTGTATGAGAGAATGTCCTTTTGGTGCTATGATGGATAAAGGACAGCTTTTAGATGTACTTAAGCATTTAAAAGCAGATGAAAAAGTTAATGTAATGTATGCACCTGCTATAGCTTCTCAATTTAATGCTAAGCCTGGACAATTAAAGAGTGCTTTATTAAAAATAGGATTCAATAAGGTTTGGGAAGTTGCTTTGGGTGCTGATGTTACATCTGACAGGGAAGCTGCAGAATTTGAAGAGAGAATGGAAAGAGGGGATAAATTAATGACTACTTCATGCTGTCCTGCTTATGTTAAAGCTGTTAGAAAACATGTACCTGAATTAATTCCTTGCGTATCTGAAACTAGAACACCTATGCATTATACAGCTGAAATGATGCATAAAGAAGACCCTGATGCTATTAATGTATTTATAGGTCCTTGTCTTGCTAAGAGAAGAGAGAGTATAGATGATGACTTAGTAGATTATTGTTTATCTATGGAAGAGCTTGATGCTTTATTCATAGCTACAGGTACAGAGGTAGCAAAAGAACCTGATTTGGATATAGAAACTGTTCCTACTGCTTCCGGAAGAAAATATGCTGTAAGCGGAGGTGTTGCTGAGGCAGTTAAGGTAAGATTAAAACACCCTGAAAAATTAAAAGCAGCTGTTATTAACGGACTTGATAAAGAAGGTATGAAACAATTAAAAGGTTATGGAAAAGTTCAGTCAGGAGAAACTCCTGTTACTGATGATACTCCGAATCTTGTTGAAGTTATGGCTTGTAATGGAGGATGTGTAGGAGGTCCTTGCGTAGTGAAAAATCCTAAAGCTGCTGCTGTTCAATTACAAAGATATGCTTCTACAGGTACTGAAGTAAAGAAAGACTAATAAGTTTTATATAAAATTTGTTATATAATGAAGGTAAAATTCTATTTTTAGTATTTTACCTTCATTTTTATGTAATTTTGACTATTCTGCTAATAATTTTTCTATATTTTTTAAATTTCTTGCTTTAGCATAATATAAAGCATCATGTCCGTTCTTATCCTTAATAGTTTTGTCTGCACCATGTTCCAATAAAAGCTTGACTATTTCAGCATAATTTATATTATCATTTCCAAGTATAGTAACTTCAAGTAAAGCTGTAAAAGATAAATGATTAACATGATTTACATCTATATCAGTATTTTCAAGAAGGAATTTTACTGTTCCTAAATGTCCTTTTTCACATGCCGGTATTAAGGCATTTCCTCCGAAAATATTTAATACGTTTCTAGTATCAGCTTTTTTATATGTAAGTTTTATTATATCAAGCATTCCATTTGCTCCTGCATAAAGAAAAGGCGAATTTAATTTTTCATCTTGTATATTGACATCTGCATCATTATCAACTAAAAGTTTCACCATTTTTATATCGTTTTTATATGTTGCTATCATTAAAGGAGTTCTTTTTCTTTCATCTTGTAAATTTACATTTATTCCCATTTCTATATATTTTTTTACAGACTTGATATCCCCGCTATGTAAAGCAGAAAAAAAGTCGCTTCTAGTATCTGCAAATAAAATACTGCTTAAATATAAAGAAAATGCAAATATAATAGGTAATTTCATAATAGCTCCTAAATATTTTAATTAATTTATTATATAACAAATCTTTTTTTGATTAGTTTTATTAATATAGTTTAATTATAGTTTTTGCAACTATATAAATATACATTATAAATATAGTTTTTATTATATTTTTAATAATGATATTTAAAAAATATCCGAATAATTATTTAAGAAATATAATAGTAATTGGGACTTGAAAGTGCATTATATAGGTTTTTTAATAGCTTTTATTTTATATTTTACAGCCAACTTAAATGCTGTTGTTTATGATGTTTTTTCGGACACAAATAATATTTATTATAGTACATTAAATAATTTTACTAATAGTTATATATTATATGATAGCGACTCGGCACTTAACTATTTAACAGGAGATACCGCACTTGATTCTAGTATTTTACAGGGTCTCATATATAGTAAAGATATTAAAAGTATAGAAGGTGCTAATGGCGGAGATGCTGTATTCTTTCATAATATTAAGTCTTATATAAAACTTGATTATTATACAGGAGATGGTACGCATAATTTTGATGATACTATGACAAGTTTTACTTTGGAATTTTATTTGAATCCTTATAAAATAAGAATGAACTCTCAAGTATTATCCAAAACTGCCATATACAATGAAAATGGTGTTACAAAATCTTCCGGTATAAAAGCCAATATTGTTAATGGAAGATTAGTTTGGCAGTTTAATAATTTATTCTCTTATAATGGCGTATATACAAATGTTATGCTCACTCAAGGGGAATATTTAAAAGATAATGAATGGAGACATCATAGTGTAAGTTTCAATGCTTCTACAGGAAAATTAGTAAAATATATAGACGGACTTGAAGAGCAGGTAGTATATTTAACTAGTACAGGAGATGAAACAGGTTCTCCTTATACTATAGAATTTGATAATATAAAATTAGATCCTTTATATTTGGGAAATGGTTTTATAGGCGGATTAGATGCTTTTTATTTTACACCTCGTTATAAGCAGACTTTTAATTTATATCCTTATACAGCAGACGGTGAAATAATAAGTAAAGTTATAGATTTTGAAAATCAGAATACATTTATTGATTCTATAAATTATATAGGAAATTTTACAAATGGAAGTTATATAGATTTGTATTATAGAACTTCAGATTATTATTTTGCTCCTGAAGACGTCAATATAGCTTGGGAGCCTTTAAAAAATCATACAAATATGATGACAAATACGATGACTAGATATATTCAAGTCAGAGCAGTATTAAAGAGTAATGTTGATAGAAATGTTACGCCTATATTAAATAATGTTTCTATAAATTATCATCATCCTAAAAAACCTTTAATACCATCTAATTTAACAGCGACAGCAATAAATGGAACTTCTGTTATGTTAAAATGGAATGGTTCTCATGAAAATATATCAGGGTATAAAATTTATTACGGAACTAAATCAGGCGTATATAATGAAGCACAATATACACCTATAGTAATAGAGAATGTACAGGAATATACAATAGAAGGACTTAAAGAAGGAAAGGTTTATTATTTTACCGTAACAGCTATAGGCGGAGAAGGCGGAAATATAGAAAGCGGTTTTTCTGAAGAAGTTTATGTAAGACCAATTCAATAAAAAGGAGTATGAACGTGTCTACTAATACTAAAGCAATGAAATTAAGTAATCTTGCCGAAGAATTATTAAAGAAAGGAGTAAATGAAGAGGCTATAGAAGCCTTGAAAAGAAGTATGCGATTAAGTACTTCTGAGGATATGAAAGCATATTTACAAGTGGCAGTTTCTTTATTTGAAAACGGCGATTATGAGCATGCTAAAATATTTTTAAATACTTTTTTAGAATATTGGATGGCAGCAGAAGCATATTTTATTTTAGGTGCTATTGCTAAAAAAGAATACAGACTTGAAGAGGCTTTTGAACTTTATAGAAAAGGCATTACTTTATATACTTCGTCAAACCTTAACCCTTATTATGAATTTTTATCTTTATGTAGTCTCCTTAAAGAAGAAGATAAAGGATTGGAAACTGCTAAGAATGTACTTAAAATTAATGCTAAAGATAGAGTAGCTTTAGTTTATATGGCTAATTACTTCTTTAGGAATAAACTTTATAAAGAAGCTATGAACTTTTATAAAATATTAGTAGATAATAAATTGGCTGATCATAATGATTATCATTATTATGGTGTTTGTTTGCATGAAATTAAAGATTATAAAAAGGCAGAAAATATGTATTTGCAGGCTTTAGCTATGTATCCGGCTGATACTCCTGAAGTTTTAGCTCTTAAAAATCTTAGAAGCAAAACTTTAAAAGATAATTATCCTAATTTAAAAGAAAGCAAAGAAAAATATACAAATAAAATAAAAGAAAATCCTGAATCTAGTGATTATTTCCATTTGGGTAATATTGAATTCATAGATGGAAATTATGAAAAAGCTGCTGAATTCTATTCTAAAGCTAAAGAAGTTTATGAAGAGCAGGTAGTTATTTTATAAAATAAGTTAAAATAGTGTTATAGTTTTGATATCGCTTCTCTTAGATATAATTTTATTTTTCTGAAATAATAATCTAGTTTTAGATTATAAATAATATAAAAAATATTTAATCTATTTTATCAAATACTCTTTATTTGAGTTTATAATAATTCTATTTTCTAAAATAATGAATATATGAAATAAAATTACTTGACAAAATATTGTTTTATTTTATATTTCGATTTAATA
>CASGDY010000177.1 GCA_949300355.1 uncultured Brachyspira sp. | reverse complement strand
AGTTGAAAGAGGATTCTCTCCTATAGTACAGATACCTGCACTTTTTGCGAGCATTGCTTTTGCTATATCTGATAATATGTGGGCACAGGCTACAATGGCTGAGGTTTACAGCTTAAATATACTTCAAATAGCTTCTATGCTTTTAATACTTGTTTACTGGTTTGAAAGCGTTTGGAAGCATGCCAATGATGAAGTACCTTATTATGGAAATAAATTTTTAATGGCTTTCGGCTTTCTATATGGTGCGGCACTTGCAAATCACCATGTAACTTTGCCTTTCGCTTTTGCTCCTCTTTTGTTTATAGCCGTTGTTTTATTTTTGGTACATAAAGACAGATATATCAATCATATAGAAACTTCATTCATATCAATATTTGTATTTTTAGTGTTATTATTTATAGGCGGATTCGGATACTATAGATTTATTATGAATTATGAGGCTTATTTATATTTCCCTCCTGGAGTAGCTTCAAATGATTCAATATTCTCTATAATATTCAAGCCTTTCGCTGATATGAATATAATGAGCGATATATTTACAGCACTTGCTAACGGTTCTTATTTAAGACCTGATATGATACAGAATTTAAAGTCGCCATTCTACCCTACTTTATATAAAGGCATGTTCCTAGTATTCTGGTCTTTATTCTTAGTATTAGTTTGGTGCTTAGTATATAGATATTTCCTATGCAAAATAGATAAATTCAATAATGATAATGACTTTATCACAGGAATATCAATATCATATTATAAAATGCTTTTAATGCTTGCAGTAGGCGTTATGATATATGCTTATATGCCTATAAGAGCCAGAGCATTGCCTCCTCTAAACTGGGGACAATTAAATGAGCCTTCAGGCTGGGAGAATTTAAGCTATTTATTTAGTATGATACATAGAAAGCAGTACGGAGCTTCAGGAAATGATATTGCTGCAGCCTTCATACTTCACCCAGAGCAGGTATCTGCTTTAATAAATATATTCAAAACTCAATTAACAGCATTAGGCTTATTATTCTTAATACCCGGATTATTCCAAATATTCAAGAAAAATAAATTTATAGGTATATTCTCAGTATTCGGACTTTTGAGTTTTGCTGTATCTTTGATGGCATATACTAATCCTCCACCAAGTGTAAGAACTTTATCATTTGTTGAAGTTTTCTTCTTACCAGCAACTTTATATATGCTTGTAATAATAGGTTTCGGTATTCAGTGGTATATGGAATATTTCAATACTAATATAAAAAATGTATTGAAAAAGCCTTCAGAAGAAACAGCAGACACCGCATTAAAGCCTTATCATGCTATATCACTTGCTGCAATACTTTTAATAATGATACCTATATTCGTTATGAATTTAAGCCGTAACAATAACTCAAAAGATTACAGTAACCATGACTATTCATACAATATGATGAACTCGCTTCCTGACAATGCTATATTTGCCACAGAGGGAGGAGATAACCAAGTATTCGGACTTGTATATTATACTATGGTAGAAAGAAGAAGACCGGATTTGAAAATATATGATCAGAAAGGTAATGTATTCGAGAGAATATACGGTAACCTTATGAAAACAGACGGCAGATGGCTTGGAGATATTAGCGATGCTGTTGATAAGGACTTTATAGAATCAGGCAGACCTTATTATATGGCTTGGAGAAGGGACGGACTTTACAGACTTGGAGATTATTATTTCAAGGCTTATGGTTTGGTATTCAAAGTTCAGCCTATCAAATATGCTTTAGTAGATGAATTAGAGTTCTTTAAAGTTCTTACTGTTAATGACTATAAAGATATTGCTAAAGAGCATTTAAAAAGAGATTATGAGAATGAAAAGATAGCAGCTGACTTAAATGCATTATTAGATGAAGGTTTAATTTCGGTTGCAAGAAAAAATATATATGACGGAAATGAAGAGATAACTTTCGTAAAAATGTATGAACTTCCTTTCCCTCAATTCAAAACAGAAGAAGATTATTGGAACAGCTATACTATGCAGGGAACTGCTGAAGAAATATCACATTATGACTTCTTAACAAGAGAGATATTTGTTAGTTCTTATTCTTTGGCTAAAATAGATTTATATAATAGAAGAATAAAAACTTATCAGAAATTGCTAGGCTTTATGGGTAATGGCGATGTTGCTAAAAATGGTATGACAAGAGCAGAAGCTAATCAAAAAATAGCAGAATTTCAGGATTTAAAGAAACAAGAAGAAGACAGAATGCTTACAATAGGCTTTGATATGTCTAATGTATATTTTGCAATAGGAAATCAGGCTATTATGGACGGCAATTATGAAAGAGCTGCCGCTATGTTTGAAGAGCTTATAAAGTTAGAAAAACTTATTTATCCTGCTTATTTCAATTTGACTGCTTCTTATGAATATTTAGCACGTTCTAAAGACACTCCTTATGATAAAGAGGCAGAATATTTGAATAAAGCTAAAGAAACTCTTGCAAAAGCAGAAAAAACTTTCCATAGAGGAAAAGATATGGGAAATGCTGCAAGAGAACAGAATCAAACTTATCAGCAGATAAAACAATTTATGGCTAGAATAGATGCTCAGCTAAAAACTACAAGACAGCAGGCTGATAATCTTAAAGCTCAGGCTATGAAAGAAGATACTTTTGAAAGCTATTCTTCTTATGCTAATTATATATATCAAAACAGACAGGATATAGAAGAAACTTTATGCGCTAAATTAGAAGCTAAAAAGAGAGCTAGAAGCAAAGATCATATAATAGGTGTTAATAAAGATATATCAATACTTTATGCTAATTTGGGGGACACAGCAAGTTCTATAAGCATATTGAACGATACTTTAAAAATGCCTGATTTGAATAGAGATGAAAGAAGAGGACTAGAGTTCGATTTAGCTAATATTTATCTAAACAATAAAATGTATGATGAAGCTATAAGCACATATTCAAAATATACTAATGAACTTACTCAAGATGGAGCATTTGCTTTGTATGCTGTAGGTCATATATATGTAGAACAAAATAAAATTGTAGAGGCATTAAATATTTATAATGACTTCAGAAGGATAATGTCGCCTTTAGCTGCTAGTAATGATGTTGTAGCTAATTTAGATAAGGATGTTGAAAGCAGAAGACTTCAGATAATGCAGTATTTAGGTACTATGGGGCAATAATTCATTATTAATGATAATAATAAATTAAAAGGCTTGCTAATAAATAGCAGGCCTTTTAATTTTTATATGATGTTAGATATTAATTATTTAAAAAGTTTTTTATATATTTGGTTTGTTCGCTATTCTTAAGTAAAAAAGCATCATGTCCATAATTAGATTCTATTTCATGAAATGTTGTATCTATATTAGAATGCTGATAAGCTGCAACTATCTCTGCAGACTGTGTACTTGGGTAAAGCCAATCTGATATAAAAGATATAATAAGTGTTCTTTTCAAGTTAATATTTTTTTTATATTTTATCTTTTTTATTTCATCTTTAACATCAAAAAAATCCATAGCTTTAGTAAGATATAAAAAGCTATTAGCATCGAATCTTGCCGTAAATTTTTCGCCATTATAATGTAAATAATTTTCTACCTCAAAAGAAGGTGTAAAATATTTAACAGCTCTTTTTCTCTTTCTTCCGAATTTCTTTCTCATATACTCTTCGCTCATATATGTTATATGTCCAAGCATTCTAGCTAAAGCAAGTCCTCTGTCAGGAGTAGACATACCATAATATTTTCCGCCGTACCATTCAGTATCTTCTGTTATTGCCTGTCTTGCTATTTCATTCAAAGCTATCTGCATAGGAGAATGGCTCATAGAACTAGCTATTACTATTGCTTTTTCCATCATTTGAGGATAGGAAGCAGTCCATTGTAATACCTGCATTCCTCCCATAGAACCGCCTGCCACACAATAAAGTTTATTTATTCCTAAACTGTCAATTAATATTTTTTGAACTTTTACTATATCTTTAATTGTAAATGTTGGGAAATCTGTACCATAATATGAATTACTATTTGGTTTTTTAGAAGAAGGACCTGTGGTTCCGCTGCAGCCTCCTAAAACATTTGAGCATATTACAAAATATTTATCTGTATCTATAGCCTTTTTCTTACCAACAAAATTATCCCACCAAGCAAGAACATCTGCATCTCCTGTAAATGCATGGCATACCAAAATAGCATTATCCTTATTTACATTTAAATGTCCGTTTACAGTATATGCTATAGTTAATTCATTTATTGAAGCTCCGTTTTCAAATTTGAAAGGCTTATCGTAATTAAAATATTTAATTTCTGTTTTTCCTTGTCCAATATTTTTTTGTTCTTTTTTATTTTTTATTATATTCTTCATAAAATAATCCTCTTATTAAAACAGGAGTAATTATTAATACCCCTGTTTTTTATATTTAAATTATTTATTTGCTATAGTTAAAGCTTCATCTAAATAATAAAGTATATCATCAATATGTTCTATACCTATTGAAAGCCTTATAAAGTTTTTGCTTATTCCTCCCTTTTTCAATTCTTCTTCAGATAATTGTGAATGAGTAGTGGAAGCAGGATGTGCAACTAAACTTTTAACATCTCCTACATTAACCAAATGAGAGAATAATTTTATATTGTCTATAAATTTGACTGCAGCTTCATATCCGCCTTTTATACCGAATACAACCATTCCGCCGAATTTATCTTTCAAATATTTGCTTGCTGTAGCATAAGACGGATCATTTTTAAGTCCAGGATATCTTACCCATTCAACTCTATCATCTTTTTCTAAAAACTCAGCAACTTTTAAAGCATTAGAGCAATGTCTGTCCATTCTCACTGCCAAAGACTCTGTTCCCTGAATGAATATCCAAGAGTTATCAGGAGAAAGACAGGCACCCAAATTTCTAAGAGGTACAGTTCTTACTCTCAAAGCAAATGCTATATTTTTTAGTTCATCAGGCAAATCATAAGCCCATCTTAATCCATGATAATTTGCATCCGGTTTTGAAAATAGAGGGAATTTATCGCTTTGCCAATTAAAGTTACCGCCGTCAGTGATTATTCCTCCTACAGCACTTCCATGTCCGCCTATCCATTTTGTAAGCGAGTTTATTACAATATCGGCACCATGTTTAATAGTTTGCAAAAGATAAGGAGTTGTAAAAGTTCCGTCTATAACTAATGGTATTCCTGCATTATGTGCTATTTTAGCAACTGCTTCAATATCTGTAAAATCTAATGAAGGGTTTGAAATTGTTTCTATAAATATTAATTTAGTTTTATCAGTGATAGCCTTAGCAAAATTCTCTGGGTCTTTAGCATCTACAAATTTTGTGTTAATTCCAAATTTAGGAAGTATTGCTCCAAATTGTGAATATGTTCCGCCATACACATTGAATGCAGAAACTATTTCATCTCCAGCCTCACATATAGTGATTATCGTATAAAAAATAGCATTTGTTCCTGAAGATACTGCAATGGATGCCTTACCGCCTTCCATAGCTGTAATTCTTTTTTCTAATATATCTGCTGTAGGATCTCCTAGTCTTGTATAAATATAACCGAGTTCTTTTAAATCAAATAAGTCAGCAGCATGTTTTGAATCTCTAAATAAATATGAAGTAGTTTTGTATACCGGCACTCCTCTGCTTCCGAATGTATCATTATAATCCTGTCCTGCATGTGCAGCTAATGTTTCAAATTTCAATTCTCTTGACATCTTTAATACTCCTTTTTATATTAATAAATTAAAATAAAAAAAGCCGCCAAATAACTTTGACGGCTTTAAAGTACAAAATAAAAAATAAATTATTATTTACAGCCATCATTATTAAACATACACATTTGCATGAGGCAAAACATTTTGTTCATAACGATGATTGTCTTCATTTACAATATTTCCTAATATATTTATTTAATAATTAACTATAGATTATATATCAATATAAAATTATTGTCAATAGTAATTAATTTTATTTTTTGTTTAAGAGCCATAGATATTGCACACTTTTAGTTTAAAAAAAAGATGGTATTCCTTATAATTTATAATTGCTACAAATAAACCAAAAGGAATACC
>CASGDY010000176.1 GCA_949300355.1 uncultured Brachyspira sp. | reverse complement strand
GTATTCCTTTTGGTTTATTTGTAGCAATTATAAATTATAAGGAATACCATCTTTTTTTTAAACTAAAAGTGTGCAATATCTATGGCTCTTAAACATTATAAAATCTTATATTCATATATAATACTAAAAAATAATTCTATAAAAAACATCATAACTATTTTATAAATTACGTAAAATTATATCTTAATAAGATAAATTATATTCATACACTACAATATAATAATGCTTTCTATTAAAACATATTAATCTTTATATAAGATTTTTATTTATCTTTTCCTGTTAGCGATTCTACTATATTAACTAAATTTCCTATAGAGCGATTAAAATACACCAATACATCACCGTACAAATGGGCATTTAAAGCAGGTATTAATGATTTATCAACATTATCATAATGTCTTTCTCTAGCCTCATAATAAAAACCTTTAATCTGACGATACTTTTCCATAGCCTCATCATAAGTTTTTTCTCTATTTAGAGAATAATATTGAAGTATTAAACCTGATAGATAATCTATAAAATCTTTATTATTATGAAGCATTTTTATTACATCTTCTTTTTGAGTTTCATTGAATAATGTTTTCTTTTCATTTCCTTTAATGATAGCCTTTCCCAAATCCTTTAAATTATCACCTAAATTCTCATAATATGTACTTATATTTATGAGAGAAGCAATATTGGCTGAATTTAAAGTATTTTTACCTAGTAATTTCAATAAAAATGCATGAATTTCCTGATCGGTATTATCCAGCATTTTTTCATAATCTCTTATTTTTGTAAGAAGCCTTTCGCTAGGATTATCAAATAATTGTTCTATTCTTGAAAGCATTTTTTTGGCAATATCACCCATATATGTCACTTCTTTTCTTACTTCTATTTCAGCAGAAACAGGCATATTAAGAAGTTTATCAGAAAGAACACTGACATGCTTTTCATCTTCTTTATCTTTGATAATGAAACAAACTATCTTCTCTAATTTTTCTGTCAAGAAATAAAATACTATAACGTTTATAATATTAAACATAGTATGAGCAGCTGCTATATAAAATGATATATTTACATACTTATTGTTTACTACAAGATTAGGATCTCCTATATTCATAAAACCAACAATGATATCAACTAATTTAATATAATATGGGAATAGGAAGAACATATATATAACACCGAATATATTAAATAAACAATGCACCAAAGCAGCTCTTTTAGCATTAGTTGAAGCTCCAAGAGTAGCTAAAACTGCTGTGATTGTTGTACCGATGTTTTGTCCTAATATCAATGCCACACCTGTATGATAATCTATCAAACCAACGGAAGCTAATGATATAGTTACACCTAAAGCAGCACTACTTGACTGTATTATAGCTGTTACAACCATACCTATTACTACACATAGGAATCTTCCATACATAGTGTCAGCATTAGCCATTAAAAAAACTTTTTCAAAATCTTCTGAACCTCTTACACCTTCAAAAGCTGTTTTCATAAGTATAAGTCCGTAAAATATCATACCGAATCCCATCAGTATTTCACCGAAAAATCTTAGCTTTCTATTTTCCGAACCAAATATAACTATTATAGAACCTATACCAAGAGAAGGCAATGCAAGTACATCTATGTTTAAAGATATTATCCAACCTGTAACTGTAGTACCTATGTTGGCTCCTAGTATTATATTAATAGCTTGGGATAAAGTAAGCAAATTAGCATTTACAAAACTTACCGTCATTACCGTAACTGCACTACTTGACTGAACTATAGCAGTTATAAGAAAACCTAATGATATACCTAGGATCTTATTTTGAGTTACTTTATGAAGTATATCTTTTAATGCGTTTTCTGCACTTTCCTGAAGTCCATCTGAAAAAACTTTAAGACCGTACATAAAAAGTCCGAATCCGCCAATTAAATAAAAAGATAATGTTAAAAGCATATATATCCTATAAATTTTATAAAACTAGGAGTGCTTAGAATATCATAAATAGCTAAAAAGTCAATAAAAATAAATTATTATGTTAATAAATTGTAACATTTTATATTATTTAATGTAAAAATAATATACAATATATATACAAATAAATAATATTTAACATAAAATAATATATTAATGCTTTTAGAAAATTAAAACTGATTTATTTCAGATGTTTTTACAGCATATAAAAATTCTTTAGGAGCTTTATCAAATTTTAATTTATTATAATCTTGTAAATGCATTTTATCTTTCAAATAAGGCAAAGCTATGTTTAATTCATTTTTTCTAAATCCTATTTTTTTATCTGTAAGTAAAACAAATCCTAAATCACTATATAATTTAATAGCCTTAAAACTTCCAGCCTGAGTATGCAGAAATATTGGGAAGTCTTTATTATCCATAGAGTTGAGAACATAAGAAATTAAAGCCCTTCCTATACCCTGCCCTTCATATTCTTTTTTAATTTTAAACCAATGTATTGTAGTTATAAGATTATAAGCCTTCCAATCAAAGCATGTTCCTATAGGTGTATCATTATCATCACAAATAAATAAGCATTTATCAAAAAATAATTTTTCATCACTGCCGTACACATCTTTAAAATACTGCTCCATAAAGCTTCTATACTTTTTCTTATCATCTTCATCATCAAATGGAAATTCAAACCATAAATTTAATTCATCTCTTTTACAGTTTCTTATATGATAAGCATTAGAAATATCTGATAATGCATTTTTATTAATTGATTTGCACATCATAAATAAGTTACTATCTTCTATTTTGTTCATTTTCAATACCAATTCAATACAAATTATTTATTACTCACTTTTATACCAAAAAGACGTATTATCCTGCATAACAGAACAGTAAAAAGACATATACATCTTCGCATTTTTTGCTAAAACCTAATAATCTAAATTATTATTAAAACTTTCAGCCACACAAAATATCGCATCAATATTTTTTACTTTCCTTACATTCCAATTAGATATATCATGATTAAAGCTTTTAGCACTGCAGAACATATAACTCATATCTGTTACTTTTGAAGTATCCCAAGTTTCAATGCCTTTAAAATTTCTTATTATAGAATTTTCAAATAATCCTGACATATCAGTTGTTAAGCTTGTATATATATACTATCAATCTTTATTTTTTCTATTAAATATATTAATTCATCTTTTGTTTGGGGTTTATATTTTTCTTTATTCATGATATATTCCTTAATTATTATTTATAAAATACAACATTTTAAACTATATTTCAATTTTTTATATGAAAATTTTAAATTTATAAAAAAATAATAATATTAACAAAAAACCGGCAACATTACTATTGACAATAATGCTATTTAATATATAATGCTTTCAGCAAATAAAAAATAAAAAAGGAGATTAATTTATGTCTTCTCAAATGAATGAACAATTAGAAGCCATTTACAACAAAATAGTAAAAAGAAATCCTGGTGAAGCTGAATTCCACCAAGCAGTAAAAGAAGTATTAAGTACTTTAGAAGCTGTATTGAAGAAAAAGCCTCATTATATTGAACAGAAAATAATAGAAAGAATATGTGAACCTGAAAGACAAATTATATTCAGAGTTCCTTGGATGGATGATAAAGGAGAAATACATATAAACAGAGGATTCCGTGTACAATTCTCAAGTGTAATAGGACCATACAAAGGCGGACTTCGTTTCCACCCATCTGTTTATTTAGGCATTATTAAATTCTTAAGTTTTGAACAAATATTTAAAAATGCATTAACAGGTTTAGCTATAGGCGGAGGTAAAGGCGGTTCAGATTTTGATCCTAAAGGAAAAAGCGACAATGAAGTTATGCGTTTCTGCCAAAGCTTTATGACTGAACTTCAAAGACATATAGGATATGATATAGATGTACCTGCTGGAGATATAGGAGTGGGTGCTAGAGAGATAGGATATTTATTCGGACAATATAAAAGACTTAAAAATAGATTTGAGTCCGGAGTATTAACAGGAAAAGGTTTAGCTTATGGCGGTTCTTTAGCTCGTACTGAAGCTACTGGTTACGGACTTGTATACTTCACTGACCTTATGCTTAAAACTAATGGTAAAAATGGGTTTGAAGGTAAAAAAGTAATAGTTTCTGGCTCTGGTAATGTTGCTATATATGCGATGCAAAAAGCTACTCAATTAGGTGCTAAAGTTATTGCTTGTTCTGACTCTAACGGAGTTATTTATGATGAAAACGGCATTAATTTAGATACTGTAAAAAGATTAAAAGAGGTAGAAAGAAAAAGAATTAAAGAATATGCTAATGCACATTCTTCTGCTAAATATTTAGAAAATGGAAACATTTGGGATATTGCCTGCGATATTGCTTTGCCTTGTGCTACTCAAAATGAACTTGATGCAAAAAGTGCTGAAACATTAATCAAAAACGGATGTATATCTGTTACTGAAGGAGCTAATATGCCTTCTACTCCTGAAGCTATTGAAGTATTCCAAAAGGCTGGTATTCTTTATGCTCCTGGTAAAGCTACAAATGCAGGAGGAGTTGCAACTTCTGCCTTAGAAATGCAGCAAAATGCTTCTATGGATAAATGGGATTTTGACTATACTGACAGCAAACTCAAAAACATTATGACTAATATTCATAATACTTGCTATCAGACTGCAGAAGAATATGGATTTAAAGGTAATTATTTGAAAGGTGCTAATATAGCAGGATTTGTTAAAGTTGCCGACGTAATGATTCCATACGGTTTAATTTAATTTTATTTATTAAAATTTTTAATGCCGTTAGTATATTTAATATATGCTAACGGCTTTATCATTTTATCAAATAATAATTATATGCTTAATTATCACTAAAAGTTTTGATAACTTCTGAATATTGTCTGAATCTTAATAATCTAAATTTATAATTATATTTTTTTAATACTTCTTCAGCTCTTTTAATAAACTCATCTTGATTGTATAAAAGTAAGTCTATATATCCGCATAGTATTCCAAAAGCACTGCCTAACACAATACCTATTTCTTTACCGCTTCCTTTCTCACCCATCATGCTTTCAAGCTCATCTGAAATATTATTTCTTTCATCAAAGAGTTTTTGATTTATATTTTCATCATTAAAATCATTATCTTTATTATCTGAAAATGCATAAGTCAAATATACAGCCCTTGCTCCCATTTTGGAAATATTAACAATAGCATCTATATTGTAATTAACATAATCATCGATAAGTTCCATATAGCATGTATTACCCATAAATATATCTTCTCTGAAAAAATTATCTGTAGGCTTACACTCATAAACTGTATATCTATTTATAGGGTCTAGAATAATTTCCTTATTTTTATTTTTTAGAGTGTCCATTATAAAATCATAAAGTTTTGTAAGCTCTATCATACCATCAAGTTTTTTATCTGCTTTTTCAACATCTCCTAATAAATATAATTTGAATATATTCTCACCTACAGCATGTTCAAGCATTATATAAAAAGCATTGTATGCATAATCTTCTTCTAATTCATTTAATTTTTTATTATAGAATTTCAAATTGAAGAAATTGGTATCTTCATCATATTCAGGATATACCAAAATTTCTTTAAAGCTTAAATCTTTATTATACATTCTAAAATTAGAGTTAGCTATATCTTGTTTTTGCATATAAGGAAAGAACTTCCATTTACTTTTTAATTTCTCAGGCATAGCAGCAACTATTCTAGGTGTAAAATAAAATAAATATTCTTTGCCCTCTACAGTAAATGTAAACTCATAATTACCACCGAAAACAAACTGCAAATTGTTTGATATTAAAGCTACACCATTAGAAATAAATTCAATTATTTCCTCTGATGACATATCAGATTTTTGCTCTATAAAATCAGATATAACTTTTTCATTTTCCTCAAACCATTTCCAAAACCTATCAACTCTCTCTTCAAAATTTATTCCATCATCTTTATCTTCAGAACATAGCATATAAAAATTATAAGCATCTGTATCATCATTATTTAAATCATAAGCCTTTTTAAAATACATCTCTGCATTCTCTTTATCGCCTTTATAATAATAAGCATAACCTACTCTATAATTCCATAAAGCATCATCAATTCCTTCTTCTCTTATATACATTAAATTATCCAATGCTTCATCATATCTTTCTACAT
>CASGDY010000175.1 GCA_949300355.1 uncultured Brachyspira sp. | reverse complement strand
ACTACAAACGCATACATTCAGCTTTAAATTATGATACACCTATGTTATACTTTAAGAAATTAAGGAATACTTAAATGCAATATGTTTGGCACCCGTGCAGTTTTTACAAAATTTATTATTTATTGTTTTATATTACTTGATCTAATATTACTATATGAAGTTGTTAAATATCAAAATAGAATCATATGAAATATAAGTGATATGCGATTTAATTATATAGTTATAGTGTGCTTAAAATAGTAAATTGTTTAATGATTATATATTTTTGAAGTTTGTCAATTTTTG
This sequence comes from uncultured Brachyspira sp., assembly GCA_949300355.1. Lineage (GTDB taxonomy): Bacteria > Spirochaetota > Brachyspiria > Brachyspirales > Brachyspiraceae > Brachyspira. The sequence goes on along the minus strand of CASGDY010000175.1, from coordinate 7,023 downwards.
TTTTTATATTGTTATTATTTTCGGAGACTAGTCCCACCGCTCTGCGTACTTCGTAATACCTCCACTTCTTTTGCGACTGAAGGGAGTACCTGACGAAGTCCACTGTAAGTGTAGGTATGGTATTGCCACAAAGAAGCTTATATCCTCGATAAACTCGGATACGCTTCGCGAAAGGCTACATTTTGGATTTAATTTTATGAATTATCTTACATTTAAGATGATTTTAGTATTATTTAGTACTAATTTTATACTGGCATTTTTTGCAACTTTGACGAAGTCCTCAGAGCGTGTGCGGCGGGAAAAAGTTGAATAAAAAAATTGACAAACTTAAAAATTTTCAGTATATACTGAAATGATTTCATTTTGCCGACCACTGCACATTATATAATTATTATCAACTTTTTTGCCGCACAAAAAAGTTGATATATCCTCGACAAGCTCGGATACGCTTTGCGAAAACGCAATTACTAGAACTTTATATTAAAAATATATGTATTAAATGTATGGTATAACCTATATTTATACTAAAAATGCAGTTCTTTTGGTTCTTTTATACCAATAAAAGAACTGGGGTATGGGGCAAAGCCCTATATATATATAAAAACAAAAATAAATTTATATTTTTGACAAACTGTATTTGTTTAGGTATATACTGAAAATTTTTAAGTTTGTCATTTTTTAGTCAACTTTTTCCCGCCGCAAAAAGTTGCAAAAAGTGCAAATGTAAAATTAGTACGAAATAATACTAAAATTGTTGATATAGCTTCTTTGTGGCAATACCATACCTACACTTACAGTGGACTTCGTCAGGTACTCCTTTCAGTCGCAGGCACTTCCTTCGGTCGCAAAAGAAGTTGGGTTTTGCGAAGCACACAGTGTGGTGGCAAAGCCCCAATTATAAATTTTAAACACTAAAAATTTAAATAGTATAAGTATTTTATTGATTTAGTTTTGAAACAAGTCTATTATTTTACGCACGGTAAGCAGCACAAAATATATAACTTCAATTTATCTCATACATTTACATATCTTTCTAAGTATAGTTAAACGTGCGGACAATAAAATCATAAATTTAATCAAAATTTAGGGCGGGTGCTGTAATCACTGTGTAAACAATAAAGAATAATAATATAAAAATAACAAATCATAGCTGTAAAGTATAAAGGGCGGGCCATTCAAAATAAATTCAAATAAAAGATATTTGTTATATTAATTTAGAGGTAAATTATATTTATACTTAAAACTTATTAATTTTCTAATTTAAAAAGTTTTATATTATCATCATTAATAATACGTCTGATTATTTCTATATCGCTGTCATCAAACTCATTAGAGAAATATATACTTTTTATTTTTATATCTTCAGCATCATTATTTATTATAGCTATAGAGTCATAATCATTATATTCTGATTTGTATGCAAACATTGACAGCAAAGTTTCATAATTAATATTATCTTCCTTGCTTATAAACTTAGCAATTTTTCCATAAACACTGTCTTTATTATAATAAAGTGCATTCATAAGAACAGCATTTTCTGCTTCATATTCTATACACATATTACTGTTATTTAAATTATTAATATAATTGTTAAATGAAGCGGCTTTTATTTTTTCTATTACAGGCTTAACAGCTTTTAATTTTGAGCTTTCTATAGTATTCTCTAATAATTTATAAGCATTTGTAATTTCTGCTTTTTTGTATAATAATATTTTAAGAGAATCTGTAGTATAATCAATATTTTTGTATAGTTTAAATGATTTATCAGAATGATTATGCATATTATAAACTTCTATACTTTTATTGAAACATTTTTCAAATAATTCTAAGAAATCATTATAATTTATTATATTGTTTTTAAGTAATGTATATGATAATAAGAATATATTATATCCTGCAAAATTATCATTATTGGAATCAAAGTTTTCTATATATCTATTGTAAGTATCTAACAAAGCAGCATAATCTTTTTTCAAATAATAAATAATAGACAAATTGTTGTATAATTCAAAAGATGATTTATCTTCTTCTATTAATTTATTATAATATATACAGGCATTGTCGTAATCTTTTAAATGATAATATGATACAGCAAGAATATTATAAATATTATTATTGTATTTATTTATTTTATCAGCATATTCAGCCACTTTATCATATCTTTTATTATTAAATAAAATTGTAATTAATTTATCATAATATCTGAATGAATCAGGATTTAATTCTACTATTTTGTCAGCATAAATCAAAGCACTGTCATAATCTTCTAAATCGAAATGTATATTGAATAATACTTCATATGTGCTGTTTCTAACATTATTAAATTCCAATGCTTTATTAAGATAAATTAAAGCCTTTTCTTTTTCTCCTAAATAATAATAGGATAAACCAATTCCATTATATGAGTCAGCATTATTGTGATTAATATCTATAGATTTATTGAAATATTCTATAGCCTTATTGTAATCTTTTAAATTATAATAAGCTAAAGCTAAATTATTATAAGCCTTATAATATCTGTCATTAATTTCTATAGATTTATTAAAATATTCTATAGCTTTTCCATATTCCTCATTTGAAGAGTAGCATATCCCTATAAAATTATAAGCCTTATAAGCACTATTATTTTTTTCTATTACATGTTCAAAACATTCAATAGCATTGTAATAATATTTTTTAGAATAATAACTTATTCCCAATTTATTATAATCAGTGAAAGCATTAACATCTAATTTTTTAGCCTTATCAAAATATAAAGCAGCCTTGTCAAATATTTTTCTGTTAAAATATACCAAAGCTAAGTTATTGTAAGCATTTGCATATTTAGGATTAATTTCTATAGCTTTATTAAAGTATTTAACAGCATTATCATAATCTTTTAAGAAAGAATAAACAGCTCCCAAAGTATTTGCTATTTTATATGATTTATTATTATTCTGCAGAAATCTTTCAAAACACTCTATTGCCTTATCATAATTTCCAATTTTATAATAGCTCATACCAAGCATATCATAAGCCTTAAATACTTTTTCATCTAAAGACTTTGAATGTTCAAAAAATTCTATAGCCTCGCTATATTTTTTATTCTTATAATAGAATAAAGCTAAATTATTGTAAGCCTTATCATATTTAGGATTAATTTCTATAGATTTATTAAAATATTCTATTGCTTTGGTATAATCTTTTTTCTCAAAATAACTTATTCCGAGAAGATTATATGCTTTATAAGAATTAGGAGTTATTTTTAAAGTTTCCCTAAAACATTCTATTGCTTTATCATATTGTTTTATTGCATGATAGCTTATACCAAGTAAATTATACGATTTGAAAGTTTTTATATCTACTTTTCTGGCTTCTTCAAAATACTTGATAGCATCTTCATATTCTTTCATCTCAACGCATACTTGTCCCTTATATAGGTTAGCCCTATAATTTTTAGGAACTTTTTTTAATATTACATCAAGTATCTCTAAAGTTTTATCATAATCTTCATTATTAATTCCGAATGAAGCCTCATTTAAAAGATAATCCATTTTGGTACTAAGCATAAAAACCTCATATACAATACAATTATACAGATATTTTACAATACATGTATACGTTATGTCAATAATAAAAAAATATTTTTTTGTATAGTTAACTTTTTCATTAGCGAAGAATCAATATGTTACTGATTTACAAAAACGGGGTATTATTTATTAATAACACCCCGAAAAAACAAAATAAACATTTATGAAAAAAATTATCACTTACCTGTCACATTTATAGTATCATAATTGGAGAAATCATTTCTGCTTTCCATATCTTTTTTCTCATAATCTTTTAGAGGTATTTTATTTCTTATAGCTGCATAAACTGTAGGAACTATTATAAGAGTAAATGCAGTTGAAAGCAAAAGACCTCCTAATATAGCAAGAGATAAAGGCTGATACATTTCATTTCCGCTTCCTCCTGATAATGCCATAGGCAAAAGACCAAGTATAGTTGTAAGCGTTGTCATAAGTACTGGTCTTAAACGTCTTGGTCCTGACTCTAAAGCAGCTTCATCTCCATTAATATGCCTTTCATGCATAAGCTGATTCATATAATCTATAAGTACAATACCATTATTTACAACAATACCTATAAGAACTATAAAGCCTATTCCGCTGTATACACTCAAAGTTTGTCCTCCTATAAATAATGCTATTAAAGAACCAGCAAAACCAAAAGGAATGGCTAATGCTATAACAAAAGGAGCAATAAATGATTCAAACTGACTTGCCATTATAGCATAAACTAATACTAACGCTAAAATTAAAGCCTGAAGAAGCTGCAAAAATGCTTCATTCATATCTTCAAAATCTCCAGCATAATTAATATTAAAACCTGAAGGTATAAATACTTCATTTTTTATCGTTTCCTGAACATCAAGCATTATATCGCTTAAAGCTCTGTTATATCCTGATGCTTTTATAGTTGTTATTCTTGTACTGTCTTTTCTTTCTATTTCTGTAGGCCCGTAACTTTTTTCTATAGTTGCTATCGATGATATAGGCACTATTCCTGCTGTTGTAGGAATCATAAGCCTTGATATATCATCTATTTTCAATCTGTCCGGCTCTCCCAACTGAACATTAACATCTATATCAGTAACATCAGAATTGGCAGGAGTCATAGTTGTTGCTGTAGTTCCTGCAAAACTCGTTTTTATTATATTTGCTATAGTGTTAACATTAATGCCCATTTTAGCTGCTATTTCTCTATTAACATATATTTTTAATTCAGGATTTGAGTCATCTCTGGTAAGTCTAGGCTCTCTTATTCCTTCTATATCCGATATAGCATTTATTATATTATTAGCTATTTCTGTGGCTTTATCCAAATCATCTCCTACAAGTTCAATTTCTATTTCCTGTCCGCCTGTTCCTCCGTTTCTTCCGCCGCCTCCTATAGCTGAAGTAGTTATTGCTGCTATATTTATTTGAGCAGGATAAGACACCAATGCATTTCTTGTAATTTCTATATATTCATCAACAGACTTTTTTCTTCCTTCGCTTTTGTCTCTTAACTGAACTCTTATTTCGGCAGAATTTTCTTCCGCTCCGGATTTTACCCTTGACTGCATTCTGTCAAAATCTTCTCCTATTACATGCTGTATATCACTCTCCATTCTTGTTACAAAAGACTGTGTCTGTTCGGATTTAGTACCAACAGGCATTTTTACATCTATTTTAAATTGCCCTTCATCTGATGTAGGAAATCCTTCCTTTCCTATAAATGTTATACCTAATGCTATTATAACAAGTATTACAGTTAATGAAGAGATTAAAACTTTCTTTTTATTTTTTACAGAATATTGAAGTATATGAGAATATAAACTGTTTACTCTGTCATGAAATTGTTTGTTCACAAAATTTTCTATAGGTATTAAAAATTTAGTTTTCTTGTTTGTTACAAGCCTTGCTCCAAGCATAGGTACTATTGTAAGAGCAACAAATAAAGAACCTATCATAGAAACTGTTACAGTTATACATAAATCCCTGAATAATTGCCCAGTTTGTCCTTCAACAAAAAGGAAAGGCAAAAATACCGCTATCGTTGTGAGAGTAGAAGCAGATATTGCAAGAGCTACTGTAGAAGTACCGTTTATAGCAGAAGAATATTTTCCGTAGCCATTATTTCGGTAATAGAATATATTTTCAAGCACTACAATAGAGTTATCCACCATCATACCTATTCCTAATACAAGTCCTGATAATGATATAATATTTAAAGTTATTCCCATAAAATACATCAATGTGAATGTGATAATTATTGATATAGGTATAGAAACAGCTATTATAGAAACTGTTTTAATATTCCATAAATAAAGCATTAATATTATAACAGCAAATAATCCGCCCTGCCAAGCCGTGTCTAATACTCCGTTTATAGACTCGTTTACATTGTCAGCACTATTAAATAATATTTCATATTCTACACCTTCGGGAAGATTCAAATTTGCTAATTGCTTTTTAACTGCCTTAGATACATTAACAGAATTTCCGCCTGATTCTTTATTAACAGAAACTGATATTGCAGGCATTCCGTTTATTTTTACTATTTCAGAATCATCACTGTATCCCTGATAAACTCTTCCTATATCTTTTAATTTGATAGGGGTATCATTTGTTTTTAAAGCAACAACTGTATTTTCAATATCTTCTACAGTTGTAAACTCTCCCATAGTTCTTAGCGTATATTTATAAACTCCTTCATAAGTATCGCCGCCTGATAGGTTTTGATTTTCTGATGAAAGAAGAGAAACTATACTGTTAATATCTATGCCGTAAGCATGAAGTCTATTTAAAACTAAATCAACTTTCATTTCGCTTTTTAGTCCGCCTCTGATTTCTGCTCTTGCTACTCCAGATGCCTGCTCTATTTTATTTAATACTTGATTATCTATTAAAGTATATAATGCCCCTAAATTATCTGTACCGAAAAATGCTATTTCCATAATAGGCATCATATCTGTAGAAAATTTTAATACTGTAGGACTTTCAGCATCATCAGGAAGAGAATTTTTTATTCCGTCTATTGCTTCTCTTATATCGGCGGTGGCAACAGCCAAATCAGTACCCCAGTTGAATTCTATAAATACACTTGACTGTCCTTCTTCTGAAGTAGAAGTGATGGTATTAATATCGCTTACTGTAGCAACAGCATTTTCTACTACCCTTGTTACAGATTTTTCTACTTCTTCAGGTCCTGCATTCTCATATTCTGTTCTAACTGTGATATAGGGAAGCTCCATATCAGGAAGAAAATCTACTGCCAATTTTGTTAAACTTACAAAACCTAATATTAATACAGCTATCATACACATAAATACGGCTACTGGTCTTTTTACCACTAATTCTATAAAATTTCTCATTCACTTCACCCCTATTTTTATATTTATATCGCATACTATACGTTTTAGTTTCCTTAAAATTGCTCTATTTTAGACGAATAAGTTTTAAAAAAGTTTTAAATAAATTATTATCAAAATAGATTTTT
>CASGDY010000174.1 GCA_949300355.1 uncultured Brachyspira sp. | reverse complement strand
TAATTTTGGGATATAAAAATAATATTTTTTTATTTTTAAAATTATTTATTCATTTCATCTAATATTTGTTTTATAGCAACCTGACATCCGCCGCATCCAGTACCGGCTTTAGTTGCATTAGAAACTTCTTCTACTGTTTTTAACTTTTTTGATTTGATAGCATCTCTAATTTGATCTTCAGTTACTGCCATACAAAAACATATTGTTTTATCAGCCATTTTTAGATTCTCCTATTATCTAATTAATTTTAAGAAAATAGAAAAATATGAATATCACATTAATCTATTTTATAACCTTCCATTGTTAGAACATTATAACATTTTTAAAATAAATATCAAGTGTATTTTATATATAATTCATTTTTTAATATACAGGTATAGATTATATTAAAAATACAAAAAATAATTATACAAAACTTAAAGTATTAATTAACTGTTTCTATTAAAACTGCTTCGTATTTGTAATTTTCTATATTTTCAATATCTATCATTCTAAAATTATCCCTAACAGCATAAAATCTTATATTAGCATTTGGAGGAATATCATCTTCTTTTTTTGATAAAGATAATATTAAATCAAATTTCTGATAAGGATAATTTTCTTCAAGAATTCTTTTTAAAGACATAAACATCTTCAATGAAGGATTTAAAATATCTTTTATATTAACACTATTTGAAATATATATCTCATTATTTTTCCATTCAAAATCTGTTAAATTTGTACCAACAGAAGAAGTGCTGCATAAAGTGCAGTCTGTTTCATTACTAATAACCCAATATTTTTCATTTTCAGAATTTTCTCTCTCGAATATAGAATAATAATTTTTAATCTCTATAGAAGATAAATCTATATCTGAAAGCAGCTCTTTCATCTTAGAATTACTAATCAATTTACTAAAACCTCTTTATAATAAGTTTTTATTTTATTATAAAAAAATTTTATTTATTTTCAATATCATGAGCAATATATTCAACTATTTTATCTCTTACATCTCTGCCGTAATAATTAAACTGCGACTCTCTAATTTTAAAAAGTTTTTCTCTGCCATTTTCCACAAGCATATCAATCTTATTGAAAATATCATTGGTTGAAATAGTACTGCATCCTAAATTATTTTCTTCTAAATATATAGGTGTTCCTTCTTCCTGACCGGGTAAAGCTCCCATAGATACTATAGGGATAATACAATTAATAGCTTCTGCAACAGATAATGAACCGCATCTAGTTATTAAAATATCATTATTATGAAATAATTTAAACAATTCTTCAGCATAACCTATTAAATTAACATCTTTATTATAATTTTTCAGTTTCTGTTTTATACTTTTATAAATATTTTTATTTCTGCCGCATACAACACTAATATCACAATCATATTTTTCATGAAGCTTTCTTATTATGTAGAATATTCTTGAAGATTTTTCAGAATTATTTAATAAAAGAATTCTTAATTTACCGTCAAAATTTGTATGTTTTCTTAAATCTTCTATATTAGAATAAATAGATAAAAAATTATCTCTAACCGGCATTCCAAATGTTACAACTTTTTCTTTGTTTATACCATTTTCTATTATAAAATTTGTACCTTCATGAGATGGGCTTATAATTTTATCTGTTCTGCTATCCAGCCATATATGACTTATACTTATTATATCTGTTATCAAAGTATAAAATTTTATTTTGTAATCATATTTTTCTAAAATATTTAATACACTTCCATTGAATAATGGATGAACACTTAATATCAAATCAGGATTATAATCATCTAAAAGCTTAACTAGTTCTTTTTCTATACTTTTAGAAATATTTTTATTAAAAAAACGAACATTTTTATCTGAAAGTAAAAACAATTTTGACCACATATCAGGAAAATATTTAACACAAGGATTATATAATTTCTCCAATGATGAAATTTTTTTATCTGCTAATACAAAACCATTTATTACTTTACATTCTATTTTACCTTTATACAACTTTTCAAATCCCTGAATAATAGCTGTATGAACACTTTTATGTCCATGTCCTGTATATTCTGAAGATATTATTAAAATTTTGTTCATAATTTTCTCCTTTTATTTTTTATAAGCATAAAATAATATATTTAGAAAAAATTATGCAACACCAAAAAAAATGGTAATGGTATAAAAACAAATGATATAATTATGTTATGATTTGCGATTTGCGATTTGCGATTTGCGATTTGCGATTTGCGATTTGCGATTTGCGATTTGCGATTTGCGATTTGCGATTTGCGATTTGCGATTTGCGATTTCTAAAATATTCATAACTTTAAAATTATATATCAAAAATAAACTATTGTCAATATTTATAATATACTATCTGCAATATATTTAACTATCTTTTCTCTTACATCTCTGCCGTAATAGTCAAATTGCTTCTCTCTCATTTTTACTAGATTTTCTCTATTATTTGCCACAAGTAAATCTATTTTATTAAATATATCATCTGTAGAACTAGTATCATATCCTAAACCATTCTTATCTATATATATAGGGTTCTCTTCTTCCTGACCAGGTAAAGCTCCCATAGATACAATAGGTATTAAACAGTTAATAGCTTCTATTATAGCTGTAGGACCTGATCTTGTTATCAATATATCATTCTCATGAAATAATCTAGGAAGTTCCTGAGTATAGCCCATTATAATAGGTTTATGCTCTTTTGAAGAATAAACTTTATTTAACTTATTAAATGTTTTTTCATTTCTTCCGCATACCACTGTTACTTCACATTTATATCTTTCATATAAACCGTCTATTATATACATTAGTCTTTTAGTTCTTTCAGAGTTATTAAGCAAAAGTATTTTTAATGTATCATTAGTATTTGTATTTTTTATTACTTCTTCTTTAGTTTTATATAAAGCATTGAATCCTTCTCTAACAGGCAAACCAAATGTAATAATTTTTTCCTTATCTACTCCATTTTGCATCATATATTCTGAAGCCTCATAAGAAGGACTTATAACTTTATCTGCTCTGTTATCAAACCATAATTTGCTTATTGTAATTAAATCTGTTATTATAATGAAAAATTTTATATTTATATTTTTTTTCTTCAAAATACTTAGAAGGCTTCCGCTGAACATAGGGTGAACATTAACTATTATATCTGGCTTATATTCTTTTATAAGTTTTAAAAATTTTCTTTTGACATGAAATGCATTATTTTTATTTATTATATCTCTATTTTTGAAAGAAAATTTAAAAAGTCTATACCATAATTGCGGAGCATATTTTATACAGCTATTATAAAGTCTTTCAGCAGCCATAAGATCAGGGCCGCCAAGTGTAAAACCGTTTACTACCTTACATTCTATTTCTTCTCGATATAATGCTTTGAAACCTTGCAAAAGTGAAGTATGAACGCTTTTATGCCCATGACCTGTATATTCAGATGATATGATAAGAATCTTTTTCATAAAATACCTTCTAAAAATTAATATTACTTAGAATAGTTATATATGAATTATACTTTAATTGGTTCATTTGTCAATAAATATTTAAAAATTATATGCAATGATTATTAAATAAAAAAATCCTAATACCATAATGATATTAGGATTTTTAATTTCAAATAATTATTTATTGAATTAATTATTAATATTATCAAAAGGATTATAAGTTAGAGAAGTAGGCTCTGCTTTAGAGATATAATTTTGTGTTTCTTTCTTATTTTGAGCTTCCATATATTCTCTTCTAGATAATGAAATTCTTCTCTTACTTTTATTTACTTCTCTTACAACGAAAGGATAAGTTTCTCCTACTTTAAGAACTTCTTCTAAAGTGCTGCCTTTAGGAATTTCTACTTGAGAAACATGCATATATCCTTCCAAATCATCTTCCAAAGAAACGATAGCACCAGAATCAACTATAGCTTTCACAGTACCATCAACTATAGAACCTTGAGGATGTGCTTTTTCAAATAATCTCCAAGGACTATCTTTAGTATGTTTATAGCTTAATTTAATTCTTTGTTTATCTCTGTCTATAGACATTATAACCATATTAGCTTCTTCGCCTTCTTTTACATAGTCTTTCATATTAACTATATTATTTCTCCAATCGAAGTCGCTTATATCACATATACCTTCCAAACCATTAGGAAGTTCAAATACAGCAAAGTTTTTAATAATTCTTTTTACTTTACATTTTACAGCAGATTTAACAGGAAAATCTTTTTCAACAGTATCCCAAGGATTTTCTTTAACTTGTTTTAAACCTAAAGTAAGTTTTCTTTCAGCAGCATTCATATCAAGTATTTTACACTCTAAGAAAGCACCTTTTTTAACGAAATCAGCAGGATTATTAACATGAGAATTCCAGCTTAAATCAGAAACATGTACAAGTCCTTCTATTCCATCAGCAACTTTTACAAAAGCACCAAATTTTTTAACATTAGTAACTTCTCCATGTATAACATCATCTACATGGTACTGCTCTACAAATTTACCCCAAGGATCTTCATCTAACTGTTTAAGACCTAAATCAACTTTACGATTTTCTTTATCAATATGAAGAACTTTAAACATTCTTTCTTCGCCTTTTGATATTATAGCTTTAGGATTTACAACTTTATCCCAAGACATATTAGGTATAGCAAGGAATCCGTCAAAACCAGGAGTAATTTCAACAAAAGCTCCAAATTTCTCAATATTTTTTACTTTACCATTAATAATATCATTTTCCTGAAGATTATTTAAGAATGTTTCTATTCCAGCATTTTGAGTTTCTTCTAACAGCACTCTTCTTGAAACTACAACATCTCTTCCATTTTTCTTAATTACTCTAAACTCAAACTCTTTACCTATATAATCAGCTTCTTTAATTCCTCTAGCCAAATCTATTTGAGAAAAAGGACAGAATGCCTGATGTCCCATTATAGATACTTTAAATCCGCCTTTTATAACTTCTTTAACAACCCCGGTAACTGCTGTATTATTTTTCACAGCATTATCTATTAATTCCTGAGATTTTCTCTTATCTATTTCACTCTTAGACAATATAACATAACCTTTATCATCTTCGCCTGAAACAATAGCCTCTATTTCTTCTCCAATAGTAGGTTCTTTATCAAATTCGCTTTTTTTTATTTTACCTTCAGATTTAGAATCAAAATCTATAAAAACATCTGAGTCATCAAACTGTACTACTTTGCCTTTAACGATTTTGCCGCGGCTTAAAAATGTATTATCACTTTCCTCCAAAGCCTTACGAAATTCAATTTCATCATTTGATAAATTCTTATTATCTTCCATTGTTCCTTCTCCCTCCTGTACTTTGACAGGTTAAAAAATATCTAATATTTAATTAGACTTTATATTAAAAATCACATTAGCGATTTTTTCAACCACTTCATCAATAGTCATACTTGCAGTATCTATTATATTAGCGTTTTTTGGTACTACTAAAGGACTATCTTCTCTATTTGAGTCAAATTCATCTCTTTTTCTTATGCTTTCCCTAACCTCTTCATAAGTGATATTCTTTCCTTTAGATAATTCCTCATTATATCTTCTTTTAGCTCTTTCATCTAAAGAAGCATCCATATAAAACTTATATTTGGAATCAGGGAATACAACGCTGCCTATGTCTCTACCATCTACCACATAATTACCGCCTTCTGCTATTTTTCTTTGCAGAGATACCATATTCTGTCTTACAATGCTTATAGAAGAAACTTTAGAAACAAGATTGACAACTTCCATACCTCTTATAGCTTCTGTTACATCTTCATCATCTAAATATATTCTGCCGGCATTGTCAAAGTTAATACTTAAATTATTAAGAGCTGATATGACTTCACTATTATTATTTATATTAACATGATGCTTAATCATATATAGGGTTACGGCTCTGTACATAGCACCTGTATCTAAATATTTAAAAGATAATTTTTTGGCTAACAATTTAGCTATTGTACTTTTACCTGCCCCTGAAGGACCATCTAAAGTTATTATTTCGTATGTACTTGACACCTATAACCTTTTTAATTAATATAATTTTCTATACAGTATATCATAAATAATTATAATTTGCAAATATTTATTATAATAAAAAACAAACTTTATTACATTTTTTAAATATTTTCTAATAAATAATATATACTATTAGTATAAATAATATTAATACTAATAACTATATATCATAAATTCAACTAATAATAATTAAAAACAATAATTTTTTTAATTACAAATATTTTTTTATATTGTAATATATACATTAAATTAGTACAATATAAAAATCTATAATTATTTCATAAACTATATTGAATT
>CASGDY010000173.1 GCA_949300355.1 uncultured Brachyspira sp. | reverse complement strand
TATCGTCCATAGTAAGAGATGAAACTCCATCTCCTCTAAACTCCATTGACCTATATAACGCTCCGTCAACTCCTATCATACCTATAATATGAAGTATAATATCTTTACCGGATACATTTGGTTTTAATTTTCCTTTAAGATTAAATTTAATAGCAGAAGGAACTTTAAACCAAACCTGTCCTGTAGCCATAGCAGCAGCCATATCAGTGCTTCCTACTCCTGTAGAAAAAGCTCCGAAAGCTCCATAAGTACAAGTATGAGAGTCTGCCCCTATTATAACTTCACCCGGTGCCACTAATCCTTTTTCAGGTAAAAGTGCATGCTCAACCCCCATATCTCCAACATCATAATAATTTGAAATATCATATTTATTAGCAAAATCTCTGCATTGTTTGCATTGCTCTGCAGCTTTTATATCTTTGTTAGGAGCAAAGTGATCCATAACCAAAGCTATTTTTTCTTTGTCAAAAACTTTATCAAAACCATACTTTTCAAATTCATTGATAGCAACAGGACTTGTAATGTCATTTCCTAAAACTAAATCAGTTTTAACCATAATAAGTTCGCCTGCTTCTACTTTTTCAACGCCCGCATGTGCGGCCAAAATTTTCTGAGTAATAGTCATATTCGTATCCTTAAATTTATTTACAGATAAAAAACATAAATATTTATACTTATTTTTTAGTTTTATTTTTTAATAAAAAATGGGTAATAATTATATCATAAAAAAGGGCTTTTACAACTTATTAGATGCAAAGCCCTAAAAATCTATTATAACTTATTCAACCCATTAACATAAGCTTTCAAACTAGCTTCAATAATATCTGTGCTTACTGCTCTTCCTATAACAGTTTTATCATCAGAAGCCAATCTTACAATAACCTCTCCCAAAGCATCTTCACCTTCAGTAATAGCATTAATACTATAATTAACCAATTTAGCTTTATTAGAAGTAATAGAGTCTATAGCACCGAATGCAGCATCAATAGGTCCGTTTCCTTTTCCTATTCCCTCAACAATATTCTCATTATTATCCATAATAGATACTGTTGCCAAAGAAGATATTGAATTACCATCATTAACAACAAATCCGTTTAATGTATAAGTAGGATTTTCTGAATCATTGCTTCCTATCAATAATGCTTCTATATCTGAATCAGTAACTATTTTTTTCTTATCAGCCAAAGCCTTAAACTCTATAAACTTATCCTCTAAAGATTTATCATCAATATCATAACCTAAAGATTCAATTCTGTCTTTAAAAGCATGCTTTCCTGAATGCTTACCTAATACCATTTTATTTTGAGGTATTCCTATATCTTCAACATTCATAATCTCATAAGTAGAACGTTCTTTCAAAACTCCATGTTGGTGAATACCTGCTTCATGAGCGAAAGCATTAGCACCTACTATAGCTTTATTAGGAGCAACTACCATACCAGAAATTGTAGATAATAATTTTGAAATCTTATAAATTCTTTTAGTATTAATATCAGTATAAGCATTATAAAAATCTTTTCTAGTTTTAATGCCCATTACAATTTCTTCCAAGCTAGCATTACCAGCACGTTCCCCTATACCATTAATAGTACATTCTACCTGAGTAGCTCCAGCCAAAACAGCAGATAAAGAATTAGCAGTGCCGAGTCCTAAATCATCATGACAATGCACAGATATATCAACATTTTCTATACCTTTTACATTCTCTTTTAAATATTTTATCAAATCAGCCATTTCTAATGGAGTGGTATATCCTACAGTATCAGGAACATTTATTGTAGTAGCACCGTTTTCTATTGCAGTAGAATAAGCCTGAGCCAAAAATTCTCTATCGCTTCTTGATGCATCTTCAGCAGAAAATTCTATAAACTCAAATTTAGTTTTAGCATAAGAAACAGATTCTTTTATGGTTTCCAATACCTGCTCTCTGGTCATCTCTAGTTTATGCTTTAAATGTATATCGCTAGTAGCTATAAATGTATGAAGCATAGGATGTTTTGCCTCAGCAAGTGATTCATAAGCTCTGTCTATATCCTTCTTATTACATCTTGCCAAACTAGCCAATTTAGCATTCTCTACAACTTTACTAACTTCTCTTATAGCATTGAAGTCATCATCTGAACATATAGCAAATCCAGCTTCTATAACATCAACGCCTAATTTATCCAATTCAGCTGCCATTTCTAATTTTTCAGCCAAATTCATAGTACAACCAGGAGATTGTTCTCCATCTCTTAAAGTAGTATCAAAAATCTTAATCTTTCTCATTGTTAAAACCCTTATAAAATAAACACCTGTATAATTAAATACTTTTATTGATTTTTGTAATAGAATAAAGTTATATTTTTATTTTGATATCTGGGGCTTTGCCCACCGCTCTGCGTGCTATAGGCAAGACCCCACTTCTTTTGCCGACGCTCTCAAGGCACCTACTCGGTGTTGCCACAAAGAAGCAAAAAGGCAATATTTATATCAAAAAAGCATAGTTAATATTTTTTACTTGTACTTCGTATGGTTCTTTGACGAAGTCCGCCTTGCGAAGCGTACCTACGGTAGGCGTGCGGCGGGAAAAAGAACAATAAAAAATTACAAACTTAAAAATTTTAAATATAGATCTCCAATATTAAAGTATTTAATTATAACAATAGAGTGTGAATAAAAATTACTTTTTAATCCAACTCATCATCTTTCTCAATTCAGCACCGACTTTCTCTAATTTATGCTCGCTTTCTAATTTTTTAGTAGCATTAAATTTAGCTTTGCGGCCTGCACTAAACTCTTGAATAAACTCACTAGCAAAAGTACCGTCTTGTATCTCTCTTAATACTTTTTTCATTTCTTTTCTAGTTTCTTCAGTGATCATTCTTCTTCCAGTTCTGTAATCGCCGTATTCAGCAGTATTTGAAATAGAATATCTCATCATAGCAAATCCGCCTGAATATATTAAATCAACAATCAATTTCATTTCATGTATACATTCAAAATAAGCCATTTCTGGTTCATAACCTGCTTCTACTAAAGTATCGAATCCAGCTTTCATCAATTCAGTAACACCGCCGCATAATACAGCTTGTTCACCGAAAAGGTCAGTTTCAGTTTCTTCTCTAAATGTAGTTTCTAATATACCAGCACGTCCGGCACCTATTCCTGAAGCATAAGCTAAAGCATAATCTTTTGCTCTTCCGCTGAAATCCTGATAAACAGCTATCAAACTAGGAACACCTCTTCCTTCTAAATACTGACTTCTTACAGTATGTCCAGGACCTTTTGGAGCAACCATTATAACGTCTATATTTTTAGCAGGAACTACAAATTGGAAATGAATATTAAATCCATGAGCATACATTAATACATTACCTTCTTTCATATGAGGAGCAACTTGAGTATTGTATATATCAGCTGAAACCTCATCAGGAACAAGCATCATTACTATATCAGCAAGCTTAGCAGCTTCTTCAACTTCCATTACTTTAAATCCAGCTTCTTCTGCCTTTTTGCAGTTTGCACTGTCTTTTCTAAGTCCTACAATTACATTCATTCCGCTATCTTTTAAGTTCTGAGCATGAGCATGTCCTTGACTACCATATCCCATTATAGCTATAGTTTTACCGTCTAGTAAACCTAGATTACAATCAGCATCATAATATTTTTTTATCATTTTAATTCTCCTTTAACTTATTATTATTTATTAAAATTCAAAATTATTGATTATATTCATATTAGGAACTTCATCGCCTAATTGTATTGAAGTTACCCCTGTTCTTGAAAGCTCTAAAATATTGAAATCTTTCAATGCTTCTAAATAGCCGTCTATTACTGTAACAGAAGCAGTAATTTCAACTATCATGCTTTTTTTACCTATATCAAGTATAACTCCGCTATGTGCATTAGTTATATCGCAGGCTTTTCTTCTATTGCTGTCATCAATTTCTATTTTTACTAATAATAAATCTCTTATTATACTATTAGTATGATCTATTAAATGAACAGAGTGAACTTCTATAAGTTTATAAGTCTGCTTTATAATATGTGATATTTGTGTATCATCGCCTTCAGTAACTATAGTCATTCTTGATATGCTAGGAACACAAGTTACAGAACAAGTAATGGTTTCTATATTAAAACCTTTTTGGCTGAATAATAAAGTTATTCTATTTAATACACCTGAACTGTTATCTACAAATAAAACTAAAACCCTTCTTTGTTTCTTATCCATTTTTTAACTCCTACTATTTTAATCTACTATTATATCATCTATAGTACCGCCGGCTGGAATCATAGGTAAAACTTTCAAATCTTTATCTATAACACATTCTATCCATACAGGACAATTACATTTCAAAGCCTCTTCAAATGCTGTTTCAAATTCTTTTATAGTTTCGCATCTGAAGCCTTTAGCACCGAAACCTTCAGCAACTTTAACATAATCCATTTTTTTATTTATGTCTGTGCTGGAATATCTTTTATCATAAAATATAGTCTGCCATTGTCTAACCATACCTAATGTACTATTATTTAATATTATTGTTATAACAGGAAGATTATATTCAACAGCAGTTGCAACTTCATTCAAATTCATATAGAAAGAGCCGTCACCTGTTATATGTATTACTCTTCTATCCGGCTTAGCAACTTGAACACCTAAAGCAGCACCATATCCGAATCCCATAGTACCCAAACCGCCGCTTGTTATAAAACTTCTTGGCTTGGTATGTCTTATATATTGAACTGCCCACATTTGATGCTGTCCCACATCTGTAACATAAATAGCCTCATCTTTAGTTTTATCTCCTATTATATCCATAACCTTACTTGGATAAATGCCGTCTTTATTAGTGTTTCTGTCTGAATCCTCTTTCAATTCTTTAGCCCTTAAATCAGACAAATATTCTACCCATTCATCATCTTTCACTCTTTTTACAAGTTTATTAAATCTATCTAATACCTGATTCAAGTCTCCTATTATACTGTAATCAACATGAACATTCTTATTAATTTCGCTTTTATCAATATCTATATGAACTTTCTTAGCGATTCCTCCAAACTTTGAAGTATTCAAAGCAACCCTATCACTGAATCTTGTTCCTACGGCAAGTATCAAATCCGATTCATTCATAACTTTATTGGCAGTGGCAGAACCATGCATACCTAAAAGCCCTATATTTAATTTTTCATTATAACCTAATATACCGGCTCCCATCAATGTATGAACTGAAGGTATATTAGAGTTAATCATAAACTTTCTCAACTTATCGCTTGAATCTTTAGCTCCGCCTCCGAAATATATAATAGGTCTTTTAGATTCATTTATTAATTTTGCAACTTCTTCTATAGTTTTTTCATCTTCTGAACTTATTTGAATGGACTTAGGAACAAATCGTTCTTTGCTTATGAATTCTGTTTCTTCAAATGTAAAATTTTTAGGTATATCTATCAAAACAGGACCTTTCCTTCCTGTATTAGCTATAACAAATGACTTTCTTATTATATCTGCTAAATCATTAATATCTCTTACAACAAAATTATGTTTAGTAATAGGCATTGTAATACCTGCAATATAAACTTCCTGAAATGAATCTTTACCTATTAAACTTTCAGGTACATTTGCAGTTATAGCAATCAAAGGCACGCTGTCCATATATGCTGTTGCCAATGGTGTTACCAAATTAGTAGCTCCTGGTCCGCTTGTGGCAATTACAACTCCAGTTTTTCCGCTTGCTCTTGCATAGCCGTCTGCCGCATGACAAGCCCCTGTTTCATCTGCAGGCATTATATGTTTAATTTTATCTCTATATTTATAGATAGCATCATATATAAATAAGGCAGCTCCTCCCGGATAACCAAATACCGTATCAATACCTTCTTCTATTAGAACTTCCATTATTATATCAGAACCGTTTAGCTTCATTAAATAACTCCTTATATTTTATAGCCTTTTTTAATTTTTATTAATATTTCTACTTATATAAACTTTTTATTTAAATAAATTTAAACAAATAAGTAAAAATGTATTTTTTTAATTAAAGATTAATTATTACAGGATAATGAGAAGAATTGAGAGGAGAATATTTAAGAAAATAATAGATTTTGAAGATTTATTTTGTTTATAAAAATTATAAGCTGGCATTTGTTTTGTATCATAAACAACAGCGGCACTCATACTATTAGCAGATGATGTATTCATCTTTATTCTCCTTTTAATATTTGCTAAATATTATAATATTTTTGGGTAATATTGCAATACTTAAAATCAATTTTTTCTGTTTAAGAGCCATAGATATTGCACAGTTTTAGTTTAAAAAAAAGGAGGTATTCCTTATAATTTAAATTATCACAACAAACAAAAAGGAATACCTATGA
>CASGDY010000172.1 GCA_949300355.1 uncultured Brachyspira sp. | reverse complement strand
TGATAATCTCTACTATCTTTTTTTTCTGATTTGTATTATATTGTTTCATAGGTATTCCTTTTTGTTTATTTCTAACAATTTAAATTATAAGGAATACCTACTTTTTTTAAACTAAAAGTGTGCAATATCTGTGGCTCTTAAACAAAAAATTATCAATATATAACTTGATATATTAATAACAGTTTGTTATAATTAACAAATATTTTTTTATTTTTAATTAAATCAATATTAATTATTATGAATAACAATAAAAAACAACAAATAGGAATCATAGTTAATGTTCTTAGAACTGATACTGATGGAATCTTAAAAAAAATAAATACTATAATAAAAAAATATAATATAGAAAGCATAATAATAGATTATGATATATCATCTCACAATAATATAAAAAAGGCTGCAAAAGAATTAAAAAATGTATCAATGCTAATATCTATAGGAGGAGACGGTACATTGCTTTCGGCTTTAAAAATAGCAATAAAATATGATATATCAGTTCTTCCAATATATAACGGTACATTAGGATTTATTTCAGAAATTCCTCCTGAAGAAGCATATCTCATATTAGAAGAATATTTTGAAAATAAAAAAACATTATATGAAATAGAGCCTAGAACATTATTATCAATAAGCGTTTATTCAAAAGAAAAGAATAAATATAAAGAATATCTTGCTGTTAATGAATTAGTTTTAAGTAAATGTGACGGCAGAGCAATACATATAAATATTATAATATCAGGTAAATTAATATCTTCAATAGTGGGCGATGGTGTTGTGATAGCAACCCCTACAGGTTCTACAGCTTATGCTTTAAGTGCCGGAGGACCTATACTTGCCCCAACCATTGATGCTATATCTTTTGTACCTATAGCACCTCATTCATTAACTTTCAGACCGCTTGTTATTCCAAAATATGATAATATAGAATTGGAATTGACAGAAAAATCATTAAAGGCTATGATAACAATAGACGGATATGATATATGTCAATTTAAAAACGATGATAAAATAAAAGCAAAAATAAGCAATAAAAATTGTTATATATTTCAAAGTGCAAAAAGACTATTTTATGATATACTTAGGAATAAACTTAATTGGGGTAGATAATGCTTAAATATCTTGAAATTAGGAATTTCGTATTAATAGATAAATTAAAGATAAATTTCAGCAGCGGTTTCAATGTACTTACAGGTGAAACAGGTGCAGGTAAAAGTATTATAATCAGTGCATTAGAACTCATAACAGGTGAAAAAGGCTCTACTAGAATGGTTGGAGCTAATGGAGACAGATTAATTGTTTCAGGAAATTTTTCTCTTCAGTCATCTGCAGATATTGTGAAAAATAAATTAAAAGAATGGAATATAGAAATAAATAATGATGAGCTTAATATAAAAAGAGAAATCACAAAAGACGGAAAAAGCAAATCATTCATAAATAATATAGGCGTTAAAGTAGCAGAATTAAAAGAACTTGGTGATTTAATTGTAGATATACATGGACAGCATGAACATCAATCTCTTTTCAATCCTGCAAATCATTTAAACTTTTATGACAGTTATTTAAATATTGATGATAAATTAGAAAATTATAAAAATCATTATAATAAACTTACAAAATTAATAAGACAATATAATGAAATATCTCAAAACAAAAACAATATACTAAAAGAAAAATCTTTTTTAGAATATGCAATAGATGAAATAGAAAAAGCTAAATTAAAGTCTAATGAAGATGAAGATATAAAAAATGATATTACTATGATGTCAAATGCAGAAAGCATAGCCTCATCACTTTCTTCTATTAATAAAGATATATTCGGAAGCGAGTCAGGAGCTTATACAAAATTGACAAGAAGTATTTCTGCATTGCAAAGCATATCTAAATATGACAGCAGACTTTCAGATATTGCCTCACAGATAGAAGGCATAACATTAAATCTTGAGGATATAAAAAGTGTTTTAACTGAAATAAGATCCAAAACAAAATTCGATCCTGAAGAGCTTCAATCTCTTAATGAAAGACTTTTCTTCATTAATAATTTAAAAAAGAAATACGGTTCTAATATAAAAGAAATAATATCCTATGCTAAAGAAGCCAAAGAAAAATTAGACTCTCTCAATTTTTCTGAAGAAGATATTGAAAACTTAAAAAAAGAAATAGAAGAGTTAAGAAAAGAAACTTCCATACTTGCAAAAGAAATATCAGATATAAGACATAATAGAAAAGATGATTTTATTAAAGCAATAGAAAGCGAAATGAATGATTTAGGTATGTCATCTACTAAATTTGATGTTGAAATAACTTTAGATGAAGATGATGACGGCATACTTAATATAGATGGAGCTAATTTAAAAGCTAATTCTACAGGAATTGATAATATAGAATTTATAATAGCACCAAATAAACAAAGTATGTTCCAACCTCTTAGAAAGATTGCATCAGGCGGTGAAATATCCAGAATAATGCTTTCATTAAAGAATGTTCTTTCTTTAGGAGATTACTCTGAAACATGCGTATTCGATGAAATAGATGTAGGAGTTGGAGGAAGAATCGCTGAAGTTATAGGTGAAAAAATAGCTGCATTATCAAAAAGAAAACAGGTGCTTAGCGTTACTCACTTGGCACAAATTGCTATATATGCTAATAATCATTTTAAAGTTACAAAGAATGAAGGCGACGATATTGTTACATCAACTATTGAAGAACTTGATGACAGTATGAGAGTTAATGAAATAGCAAGAATGATAACAGGAAAAGAAATCACAGAAGCAAGCATTAAACATGCAGAAGAAATGCTTGAACATGCCAAAAAATAATATATAAGTTTTGAATCGAACATAAATATTTATACAGTTTTTACCAATATTAAAATACATAAAATTAATTTTCAAAAAAAATATTTTTTCATATATATTTTTTATATCTTTAATGTATAGTTTTTAACAAAATAATTTAACAAATATTTTTAAGGATAATAAAATGCATACATTAGGAATAGATTTAAGCACACAAAGTATAACTTTAAGTATTATAAACTGCGAGAATTATAAAAATGAATTAAATATTTCTATAGCATTCAATTCATTAGAAGAAATAAAATATTCAAAAATGAACAAAAACACATTGCTTATAGATTCAAATATAAAGGGAAAAGCTGAACAGGATATAAATATTTTTTTAATTGCCCTAGACAAAGCTATGTTACAGCTTAAACAAAAATTCAATATTAAAGACATAAAAGCAATACAAATATCGGCACAGCAGCATGGACATGTTTATCTTTCAGAAAAATATAAATCAAATATAGAAAAATTAAGAGAAAAATCATCAATAAATAACAGTTTAGCTGAATTATTAAATGATTCATATTCTTATGATTATGCACCTATATGGAGAACTTCATGCACTCAAAAAGAAGCTGAAGAATTGAGAAATGCAGTTGGCGGAAAGGACAATATGATAAAAATAACTGCTTCAAATTCTCCTCTTAGATTTACAGGAGCAATAATAAAATATTATTTTGACAATAATAAAGACTTATCAAAAAATACATACAAAATATTTTTATTAAATACATTTATAGCATCAATATTAACAGCAAAAGATAATATACCTGTAGATTTTGGGAATGCTTCCGGAATGAGTTTAATGGATTATACTAAAAGAGAATGGAATAACACTTTATTAAATACTATATCAAATGATTTAAAAGAAAAATTAGGAAATATAAATGATCCTTCTAGTTTTGCAGGATATATATGTGAATATTTTATAGAAAAATACGGATTTGACAGCGAATGTATAGTCGGTATAGGAAGCGGCGATAATCCTCAAACAAAAGTTTTATACAAAGGTGATATATTATCATTAGGAACTAGTTTTGTTTATATGCTTAATATTGATGAGAATAGCAGGGATTATTCAGGCGTATCAAATGCTATGTATGACGGAATAGGAAATCCTTTTATGATATTCTGCAGAACCAATGGTGCTATGGTATGGGATGAAATCATGAAATTATACACCAGAGATTATAAAGAAATTACAAAATCTTTAGGGAAAAATATTGATAATATGCCTCTTGTTCTATGGCAGAAAGAAAATGAATCAGTACCTATAAGCAGAGCATTTCCTATAAAAAGATATCATTCAGAGCCTTCATTTGATAATGATTATAAAGGTATAGTATTAAGTTCTTTGGGACTAGTAGCTTTATACTCTGAACAATTTACTTCTTCAAATAAAACTGATCTGGCAGTCACCGGAGGCCCTACAAAAGATAAAGAAATATTAAAAATAATAGCAAATATATGGAAATGCCCTATAAAAATACTTCCTTCAGGAGGTGCTTCTCTTGGCGCTGCTGTATCTGCCGTTTTATTATTAGGAAAAAAGGTTTCATTAGATGATATAAGAAATACCTTAATTGATAATACTGATAATACAATAATACAACCTGATGATAATCTTGCCAATAAATATCATGATTATATGATGCTTTTAAAAGAAAAATTTCATGAAATAAATAAAGCCACATTATAATAATACAGCTTTATTTATTACAGTATATACTGAAAATTTTTAACTTTGTCAACCGATGCACTTTATATAAAATTATCTACTTTTTTGCCGCACAAAAAAGTAGATAAAAATGCAATTGCTAGAACTTTATATTAAAAACATGCCTATTAAATATAGGATATAGCCTAAAAATGCAGTCTTTCGCCGTAGGCGGACTTTGTCTGGTTCTCGCCGCAGGCGGGCTTCGCCTGTGCCACGCCAAAGGCGGACGTCGTCCAAAAGAACTGGGGTGTTACAAAGTACGCAGAGCGGTGGGGCAAAGCCACCACAAACAATAAAATTGAAAAAACTAAAATTGACAAAATATATTTGTTTAGGTATATACTAAGAATTTTTAACTTTGTCAATTTTTTTATTGTTCTTTTTCCCGCCGCACGCCACAGGCGGACTTCGTCAAAGAACCAAAAAGTGCAAATATAACAATTAGTATTAAATCATACTAAAATTATTTTACATGTAAAATAATTTATTAAATTAAAGCCCTAATCTAGCCTTTCGCGAAGCGTATCCGAACCTGTCGATGATATAGGTTCTTTTATACGAATAAAAGAACTGGCATGCGGTACAAGGCCCTGCAAATATTTAAAACTTAAAAAATTATTTTGACAAAATATAGTTTGTTTAGGTATAATTTAAACTCATTTTCTATATGCCATTCTTCTGTATGTATGTCTTATTCCTCTAATTGCAATAGACATAGCCATAATATTTTCAGGCAATGCCATTCCTCCGCAGGCAGCATCTCCTATATGAACTATATCAGCACCTGCCATTTTTGACCATAATGTCATTTCTCTAATGGTATTTACATCGGCACCTTCTTGAGAAGTACCTATTGCAGTTTTTGCCAAAGCACCTAAACTATGTATTCTTTTTATCTGTTCATGAACAAAATCAACAGTATATCCTGGAAGTGCAGAAGGAGCTCCAACCATAACAACATCGGCACCAGCTTTTACCATACTGTCAAGCTCTTCCATAGAATAAACATTATCTCCGCCAGCACCATGCATTTTACCGGCCACTATTAGAATTTTATCTCCGCATATATTTTTTAATTCTTTTGAAGCCTTTGATATGCTTTCTATAGTAACGCCTGTATTGGGATTGCCTGTAAGAACAACATAATCAAAACCATATTTAATAAGTTTTTCATAATTTTCTTTTGAAGCTCTAAAACCTGAATTATAATTACTTCCATCTGGAACAGGCTCTAGATTAACACCTATCAATCTTCCTGTAACTTTTTTCAAATCTCTAATGATATTTTCATTAGTATTGTTTATTTCATTGATTAAGCCTTTTAACTTTGATGCAAGCCATATTTTTTCTGAAACATCATGTTTTTCTTCATAACCCCCCCAAATGAAAGGCTTGTTCATATCAAATAAATTCAAAGTTATCAAATCTGCCCCAAAAGCAGAAGCAGTTTCAGCATTGCTTACAGAATCTATGAAAGATTGATGACCGCAGCATACTTCAGCCATTACAGACCTACCCTCAGATTTTTTAATAACTTCTTTTAGTAAAGAAGCATTCATATTTAAAACATCTTCCGAATTTAATTCAAAAATTCTTTTATTCATAAAATAGTCCTTATATTTAGATTGATTAAGTATAAAGTTAGAAGTGCATTTGTCAACATAAAATACTGCCATAATAATGTAGAAATAAATGCACGGATTCCATACATATTGCATTTAAGTATTCCTTAATTTCTTAAAGTATAGCATAGGAGTATCATAATTTAAAGTAGAATGTATTCTTTTATGATTCCAAAAA
>CASGDY010000171.1 GCA_949300355.1 uncultured Brachyspira sp. | reverse complement strand
CCTTTTACTAAAACTTCAGGATTAAACAAATACAAATAAAATACCCTTATAGAAAATACTATAGCAATGAATATAGCTAGTATACCTAAAAATAATGATATTCTTAAAGGTTTAACGGAAAATGGCAAAATTCCTGTAACAGCCAATTTCAACATTTTTTTTAATGTGTATTTTGTATGTCCAGCTGCTCTAGCATCTCTCTCATATTCAAAAGCTTTTTGTTCAAAACCTGTCCAGATTATAAGACCTCTTATATATTTAGGATTCTCATTAAAAGATTTGTATGCTTCTATAACATTTTTATTAATAAGTCCAAAATCGCCTGTATCAACATGAAACTTTACCTCTGATAAAAAATTTATTAAACGATAAAATATTGAAGCTGTTAGTTTCTTAAAAAATGATTCACCTTTTCTTGATACTCTTTTACCATAAATAATAGGTGTTTTTGTAACCTCATATTCTTTTACCATATCTGGTATAATCTCTGGAGGATCCTGCAAATCTGCATCTATTATTACAGCTATATCTCCATCAGCATGATGAATTCCACAGCTTACAGCAGCCTGATGTCCGAAATTTCTTGAAAAAGAAAAAAGTTTAACTCTATTATCTTTTTTATTTAATTCTTCTATTATATATTCTGTTTTATCTTTACTTCCATCATTAACAAAAATAAATTCACATTCATAGTTTGATAATTGTTTTGAAACATTATTAATTCTCTCATAAAGAGTATTTAAAACATCTTCTTCATTATAGCAGGGGATTATTATACTAATTTTCATAATACTCCCTTATAAAGTTGAAAATTTTTCTTTTTTTTTGCAATACCAAAAAAGATGCAATATTATTTGATATAAATAATGAAAAATAATTAATGATTTCTGATTTCTGATTTCTGATTTCTGATTTCTGATTTCTGATTTCTGATTTCTGATTTCTGATTTCTGATTTCTGATTTCTGATTTCATAAATATTACCATTATAAATATAACTCTTTAAATTGTATCACATATAAAATAAATTTCAATATTTTTTTACCATAAACACTATTTATATTATTAAAATATATGTTATACTAGAACAATATATTATTTGTTTTCCAAAGTTTTTAATACTAAAAAATTAATATAAGGAGTTATTTATGGCTAGAGTTAAATTTGTTGAATATGAGGAAGCTCAAGGAAAAGTAAAAGAGGCTTTCGATTATCAATTAAAAAAAAGCGGCAGTGTTACAAATATGAAAAAAGCATTATTAAATGACTACGCTACTTATGAAGCATTTATGGGTTGGTATGTTTCATTTGACAGATTAGTAGAAGTTGTGGGTAAAAGAGCTGCTATGATATTAGCACACTCTGTTTCTACTACTAACGGATGTATGCTTTGTTCTTTATTCTTCATCAGAGATTTAAAAGCTATAGGAGATGATCCTAAAAATCTTAAACTTGATGAGAAAGAACAGTTATTATCTCAATTAGGTATGCAAATGGTAAAAGACCCTAATGGCGTAACTGATGAACTTATGAATAATCTTAAAAAACATTTCAATGATTCTGAAATAGTTACTATAGTTGGTTTTGCTGCTCAAATGATGGCTACTAACAATTTCAATGCTGTATTAAAAATAGATTTAGATGAATCTTTGATACCTATACAAGGCGAGTTTGAAAAAGAAACTTGGAGAGCAAAAAATAATTAATTTTTATTAATTATTAATTTATTAAAAGAAAAACAAGGGGAATAATTCTCCTTGTTTTTTGTCAACTTTATAATTATAAATACATACCCATTTCATAATTAATGAAACGGGTACGGATATTAGAGCTTATGAGTTATGTTCTTCAGTATCCAAATTACCTACAAACTTATCAAAAGTATAAAGATTTCTTCCTTCTAAATCTCCTAATATTTTTATTTTCTTTATGATATCATTGAATAGCTCTTCTTCTTCAAGCTGCTCTTCAACAAACCATTCCAAAAACTTCAATGTAACATAATCTTTATTGTCCATTGCTGTACTTACCAATTTATTAATGCAGGAAGTAATATACTCTTCATGCTTAATAATTTTTTCAAATAATTCTTGAACAGAATTAAAATTACATTCAGGAGCTTTCATTTCTCCCATTATAGCCTGTCCTCCAGCTTTATTAATATACTCTCTAAACTTTTCTAAATGAGTATGTTCTTCTGCTGAATGATTATATAAAAATCTGCTGCAT
The DNA here is from genome assembly GCA_949300355.1 of uncultured Brachyspira sp. Classification (GTDB taxonomy): domain Bacteria; phylum Spirochaetota; class Brachyspiria; order Brachyspirales; family Brachyspiraceae; genus Brachyspira. The sequence goes on along the minus strand of CASGDY010000171.1, from coordinate 4,140 downwards.
CCTTTAAGTCCTTGCTTTTCGCACCAGCCAGCCATATTAAAATAAAGATTTGCTGAATAATGCTCTTCATTTAAATGATCATTTAATAATTTTACTGTTTCTTCTTTTATTATAGGCATAATAAACTCCTTTTTTAGATTTAACTAACATTATTTTATAACATTCTAACATTTTTAACAATAGATTTACAGCATAATAATATCCTAATATTATATTTTTTATATAATATTAGGATATTATAAAACATATATAACAATTATAATATTAATATTTTAACTTAAAATATTATATAGATCTAACTAATTCATTGGCCTCGCTTAATAATGATTCGGAAGCAGAAGTAGCCTCAGTAACTAAGGCAGCATTTTTCTGAACAGCAGTATCCATATTATTTATAGCTATATTGATTTGTTCTATTCCTCTTTCTTGTTCCTGAGCAGCTATATTTATTCTATCCATCAAAGATGAAGCCTTGTCCATTTTATCTGAAATTTCATCAAATATTTCTTTAGATTCTTGAACACTCTTAGCAGCTAAATTTATTTTTTCATTACTATCTGTTATCAATGAAGTAATATTTTTTACAGACTCCTGAGTAGTTTGAGCTAGATTTCTTACCTCGCTTGCCACAACAGCAAAACCTCTTCCCTGATCTCCGGCACGTGCTGCTTCTACAGAGGCATTCAAAGCAAGTATATTTGTCTGGAATGCGATTCCTTCTATAAGTTTAGTAATATCCATGATTTTATTACTAGACTCATAAACATCATTCATTTTACTTACACTGTCTTCTACTATATTACCAGCTTTGATCAAATCTTCTTTTGCCTCTGACACCATACTTGTACTAGTAGATACATTTTCAGCTGATTCTTTAATAGCACTAGCCATTTGATTCATTGATGCCGCTGTCTCTTCCAAACTAGAAGCTTGTGATTCTGTTCTTTGAGATAAATCATTGTTTCCAATCAATACTTCATTTGCAGCTGTAGAAACCTGTTCTGCAGAATTTTTAACAATGTTTATTACATTATTAAAATTCTTCATAGCTTTATCCCAGCCTCTTGCTATATCACCCCATTCATCTTTTCTCTTATCAAAATGCTTAGGTATTTCTCTAGTCAAATCACCTTCAGACATAGCTAAAATATCTTTTGATAATGCATTTATAACATTTGATACTTTTCTTCCTATGATGTACGGAATAATTAAGAAGAGCATAACAATTATCAAAATCAAAATTACAAGAAAAACATTTCTCATAGCAATACTATCTTTCAATACTACATTTTTTGCTGAAGCCAATTCCAAACACCAAAAAACTCCTTTAGTTATCTCTATAGGGGTAAATGCATATAAAAGCTCTTCCTTAGAAACATCACTATATCCCTCTATCATTAATGATTTGCCGTTTTTAATATTATCTAAAACATTATAATCTTTATAATGAGGATATACTTCATAAATATTTTTAGAAACATTAGCCACATTATAAGTATCATATATAACAGATCCATGCTGATCGTATAATTCAACTGTTGTTTCTGCAAAAGGTTTTATATTTCCAAGCAAAGCAGTAATAGAATCTACAAAAATATCAACATATATAACACCTATAAATTTATTTTGAGGAGTTATAGGAATACATAAAGTAAAAAGAACTGTATTGGCATTAACTGTTGAATTATATACTCCGGATACATATACAGATCCTGTTCTTTTAGGTTCTGTATAATAATCTATATTGAAAGTATCTATTCCTAAATATGCTTCTCCGTTTTTAGATATATAATAATTAAATCTTCCATTAGAAGGTTTATACTCGGTATTTGTATAATCTGCATCATTATCAAGTGCATTAGGTTCAAATGCTATTGATAAGCCATTTATATCATCAGGAAGGCTATTAAAAAATACTGAAGTTAATTGTTTATATGTTTCTCTCTCTCTTATTCCTCTGTTATAAATATTTTCTATATTAACTTTAAGTCCCAAAACACTATATAAATGTTTTTCTATATTAAATTTTATATCATTAGCTTCTCTTAATGAGGTTTCCTGTAATATTTTATAAGACAAATTTTTAGTTATATTACCTACATACAACATAATTACAGTATTTGCTAATATAATAATTACTATAATAGGTACTAATATAATGGCTGTGATTTGAAATTTCAATCCGACTTTTTTAAACATGGCAACTCCAAATAAAATTATTGATTCAAAATAAAATAATTTTGATTAAGATAATTAGGATAGGGGGTATACAAAAATAAACCCTAACATTATATAATATATAGTAAAAAAATAAAAAATACAAGCATGCATCATTTTAATGATAAAAAATAAAAAAAATGCTTGATTTTTTATCATTCTACTAATAGAATGCATGATTATATTTTAAAAATTTATTTAAACAATTTTATTAAAGCGGAGAAATAATTATGAGTTTCAGAGAAAACAGTTCTTTAAGAAGCGACAGAGTTTTAAAAGGTGATGAAAGAGCACCAAATAGATCTTTATTCTACTCTATGGGATATACAGATGAAGAATTAAAAAGACCTCTGATTGGAATTATTTCTGCATATAGTGAAATTGTACCCGGACATATACATCTTGATAAACTTTCTCAAGCTGTTAAAGCTGGTATACTGATAGGAGGAGGTACTCCTATACTTATACCTGCAATAGGAGTTTGTGACGGAATAGCTATGGGACATTTGGGAATGAAATATTCACTTCCATCAAGAGAATTAATAGCTGATTCTGTTGAAAGTATGGTTATAGCTCATGGTTTAGATGGAGTTGTACTTGTTCCTAACTGCGATAAAATAGTTCCTGGTATGATAATGGGACTTTTAAGAATGAATATACCGGGAATAGTAATAAGCGGAGGAGCTATGCTTCCTGGTGATCATGGCGATGACAGAGTAAGCTTATCAAATATATTCGAAGCTGTTGGAGCTAAAAAAGCTAATCTTATAAATGATGCTGAATTGGAAGAATATGCTCAGCATACATGTCCAAGCTGCGGTTCTTGTGCAGGTATGTACACTGCTAATAGTATGAACTGTCTTTCTGAGGCATTAGGTATAGCTTTACCTGGAAACGGAACAATACCTGCTGTATATTCTGCTAGAACTTTACTTGCTAAGAAAGCCGGTATGCAGGTTATGGAATTATTGAAAAAAGATATAAAACCTTTAGATATAATAACTCCAGAATCTTTCAAAAATGCCCTTGCTGTTGATATGGCTTTGGGCTGTTCTACAAATAGCGTACTTCACTTACTTGCTATAGCTAATGAGGCAGGAATAGAATTAGACTTAAAAATCATAAATGAAGTAAGCGATCGCACTCCTAACCTTTGTCATTTAGCACCTGCCGGACATAACTATATAGAAGACTTATACAAAGCCGGCGGAATACCTGCTGTTATGAAAGAGCTTGATAAAGGCGGATTTATAAATACTTCTCTTATGACTGCTACAGGTAAAACAATAGCTGAAAATATAAAAGATGCCGTTAATAAAAATAATAATGTTTTAAGAAATATAGAAAACCCTTATAGTAAAACAGGCGGTATAGCAATACTTTGGGGAAATATAGCTAAAGACGGATGTGTTGTTAAACGTTCTGCTGTTGCTGATGAAATGCTTGTACATAAAGGACCTGCCAGAGTATTTGACAGCGAAGAATCTGCAATAGCTGCTATATATTCAGGTAAAATAAATAAAGGCGATGTTGTTGTTATAAGATACGAAGGACCAAAAGGCGGACCTGGTATGCGTGAGATGTTAAACCCTACTTCTGCACTTGCCGGTATGAAACTAGATAAAGATGTTGCTTTGATAACTGACGGAAGATTTTCCGGTGCTTCAAGAGGTGCATCTATAGGACATGTTTCGCCTGAAGCTGCAAGCGGAGGAGAAATAGCATTCATAAAAGAAAATGACATCATAAGCATAGATATACCTAATCATAAAATCAATTTAGAAATCTCTGATGAAGAAATGGAAAAAAGAAGAAAAGAGACTGCTATTAAACCTTTAGAAGAAATTAGAGGCTGGCTTGGAAGATATAGAAAACTTGTTCAGTCTGCTAATACTGGTGCTGTATTGAAATAATTATAATTAA
>CASGDY010000170.1 GCA_949300355.1 uncultured Brachyspira sp. | reverse complement strand
ATATAAAAAATTAATATATAGCTAAACAAATATATTTTGTCAATTTTTGCTTTTTTATTAATTTAAAGAATATTTTTTTATAATATAAAATATTCTTTAGTATTACTTAAATATGTTTTATACGTAATATAAATTATTGATTTTTATACAATAATAAGTAATCAGCCGCACGTATAGATGGCGTTTGATAATATGAAACGCTACCGTGCGGGAAGGTGCCGCAGCTCGCGGTTGAGAAACTTTAAAATTTTCAGTATATAATAAAACAGATATGCAAATAAATACATGCATATCTGTTTTTTTATTTAATTAATATTAACTATTTAACAAAGATTATTTTAAAAGACCTAATATATATAAAACAAGATCATTAAAATCAAGATTTACATGCTTAGCCATTGCAGGTATGTCAGAAGTATTTGTCATACCGCCTTGAGTATTTACTTCCATAAGATAAACTTCATTATCATCGCCGACTATAGCATCTATTCTTGAAAGTCCGCTGCAGCCTAAAACTCTATAAGCCTTCTTACATGTTTCTACTACTTTGTTTTCCATTTCTTTGGATAATTTGGCAGGCATTTCCATTTCTGTTTTTCCAGGTGTATATTTTGCCTCATAATCGTATATTTCATTTTTAGGATTTATTCCTAATATTGGAAAGACATAAGTATTATCATCATCTTGTTTTACTAATCCAACTGTAATTTCTTTTCCTTTTATATAAGGCTCTAAAAAATAATTTTGAATATCTTTTATATCTTTTACTACATTTTCAAATTCTGATTTTGTCTTTATCAAATGAACTCCTACACTTGAACCGTCTGATATAGGCTTTAATATTATAGGGAAATTAAAAGAGAGTAAGCTTCCTTTTACATTATTATCATTAATTTCTTTAACATCTTTAAGAAGCATAAAATCTGCAGTAGATACATTTGATGACTTCCATATTCTTTTAGTATAAACCTTATTCATACAAACGGCACTAACTAAAATATTTTCGCCTGTATATTTAATATTAAGGCTCTCCAAAAGTCCATGAATAGTTCCGTCCTCTCCTGATGTGCCATGCAAAATATTATAGCAGTATTCAATATTATTTTCTTTCAATATTTTTACTAATTCATAGGAATCTTTAACATCTATTAAAATACAATTATCCTTAATTTCATCAAAGCTGGTTAATGCCTTATAAACATTCTGTCCGCTTCTGAGTGAAACTTCTCTCTCGGAGTTTAATCCGCCATGCAAAACTGCTATTTTTTTATTTTTAAACCTATTTAAAATACTTTGTTTTAATTCACTGTTTAATATCATTTTGTATACCTATTATATTTTAATTGTATTTATCAAAAAATAATCTTAATATTATTATATCGTATAATTTTAGATTTTTATAATGAAATTTTTAAATGACTAATTGTTTTAATATGAAAATAGTTATAAATTACCATTTACTTTATTATAAATAAGGTTTATTATATAAAATACTATGAACGCTGATTTGAATAATAATATAGTAAAAAATTCTGTTTCTAAGATTAGTGCAGTTATATGCATAATATGTGCTAGTTCTGCAATAGCTGTCTTAGTGCTTTTAATAATTAATTCTAAAACTGCAAGGGAAATTACCTCATTTTCTCTATACTCAAGTTTTTTAACAATATTTTATATAATAAATTCAATATATCATTTTTTCCCTTTTAACAATAAAGCCAAAAAGGTTTTTTATATATTATCACATGCTTTTTTTATTATGATGATATGGGGTATATATATCCCTCCATGTTTAATTTCATTACAAAATGGCTGGGGCTGGAGCTTCTTTGGAATTATTACAGGGCTTTGTGCATTAGGTATTACCTTAAGAAGCGTATTTGGATACAGATGGCGAGGTGCTACTGAAACAATATATTATTTTTTATTAAATTGGGTTTGGCTTATAGCTATATCAAAAATAGCTGCTGCCGTAGGAGAATATGGAGCTATATTGTATTTAACAGGTTTTCTTCTTTTAAATATAGCAATGGTATTTTACAGGCTTGCTATGTATGAAGCGAACAGAAGATATACTCTGTTTTTACCTTTATTTTACTCGCTTTTAATAATATCAAATATATGCCATGCAGTTTTTATGTTTAGATATGTTGCTAACATTTTCTAATTTTGTTATATTTTATATATGAAAAATACATATTGATTGGGAGGAGATAAAATATGATTAAAGAAAGACTAAGCGACTATATTCAAAATACTATAAAAGACAATTGGGATATTAATGCATTAGCTGATTATGGTACTAATAATATATTAAAATATTCTGATATAGCCAAAAACATTCTAAAAATACATACAGGTTTTAAAAAGCTGGATATACATAAAGGTGAAAAAATAGCCTTATGCGGTGCGAATTCTGTTAATTGGGCTTTAATGTATATATCTATAGTAAGCTATGGTGCTGTTGTTGTTCCTATACTTGTAGACTTTTCAAAAGAAGATATAGCATCCATTATAAAAGATTCAGGAGTGAAGTTTTTATTTGCGGACTCTCATATTTTAAAAGGAATTGACTCTAATACTTTATCGCTTCTTACTAAATCTTTTCATTTAAATAACTTCGATACTTTCACTATAGAAGAAGAAAATACAGAAGAAAAAAGTGAAGAAAAAAAAGAAAGTAATAAAAAAACTGAAAACATATTCAGCGATATAGAAATTGGAGATATAAAAAAAGAAGATTTTAATCTTACTATATTTGAAAATGACACTTTGGCTACTATAATATATACTTCAGGAACTACAGGATTCAGTAAAGGTGTTATGCTTAATCATAATTCATTAGCTGCGAATATAAGATTTGCTATTAATAATATGCCTATAAAGCCTAATGATCATATACTTTCTTTCCTTCCTCTTGCCCATGTATTCGGATGCTTATTCGACTTCTTATTTCCATTCTCAAGAGGAGCATGCATATATATGCTTAATGCTATACCTAGCCCTAATATATTACTTAAAGCATTCGATGAGGTAAAACCTAATCTTATATTGATGGTTCCTCTCATCATAGAAAAAATTTACCTTAAAAAAATACTTCCTACTATAAGCAAGCCTTTAATTGCTAATTTATTAAAACTGCCTATTATATCATCTATACTAAAATCAAAAATAAGAAACACACTTACACAATCTTTCGGAGGAAATTTCCATGAGGTTATAATAGGAGGAAGTGCTTTAAACAGCGATGTAGAAAAATTTCTTATGGATATAGGTTTTAAATTCACAGTAGGATATGGTATGACTGAATGCGGACCTTTAATAAGTTACGGGCCTTGGAATAAGCATGTACCTAGAAGCTGCGGATGCATAATAGACACTTTAGAAGTAAAAATAGATGCTGAAAAAGAAGGCGATGTCGGTGAGATTATGGTTAAGGGTGAAAATGTTATGCTTGGCTATTATAAAAACTACAAAGCTACTGCTGATGTACTTTCTAAAGACGGATGGCTTAGAACTGGGGATTTAGGCGTGCTTGGTGAAAACAACAGAATATTTATAAGAGGAAGAAGCAAGAATATGCTGCTTGGTGCCAGCGGACAGAATATTTATCCTGAAGAGATTGAAAGCAAGTTAAATGCTATGCCTTATATATTAGAGTCTTTAGTTTTACAAAGAGATAATAAACTTCATGCATTATTATATTTGGATGCTGAAAGAATCAGAGATGAAAAATTAAGCGAAGAAGAAGTTAATAAACTTATAGAAAACAACAGAATAGAAGTTAATAAATTACTTCCTGAATTTGGAAGGATATCAGGATTCACTATTCAAAAAGAAGAGTTTATAAAGAATCCTACTAAAAAAATCAAAAGATTCTTATACAAATAAAAATTATAAATAAAGGGTTTGATAAATATTTATCAAGCCTTTTATTTTGACTATTTTTTAAATCCCGCCATGTTAGGCTTTTTAATTCTATTTGTCATTTCAATATCATTTTTATTTTTAATGTTAATCTGTTATTTTAGCTGCCCACCCAAGCGTTTTTTAATTTGCTGCTTTCACACCGCACGCAGAGCAAACTTTTAAATTTATGATTAATTAAAAATAGTAATTTAAATAATAAATAAAAATTAGTTCACCGTGCGTTGATGAGAATTTTAAAGCTAATAAAAACTTGGGCGGGTGCTGTAATTTATAATTAAGCAATAAATATAATAAAAGTAAAATTATTTATTTAAATTTTAAAGAATAAAGGGTGGGGTATGTAAATGAAATTTAAAATTACAAAATTTTTATACAAAATTATAAAAAAATATAAATCATTAGGAACTTTCAATTGTATAATTCGTCTAATAAAGCAAATAAAACATTTAATTAAAAGAGGTTTATTATGAAACGTATTTTTAGCATTATTTTATTCACAGTTATATTATCAGTATCAGTATATGCCAAAGAAAAAAGATATGACTGGAAAGATTATAACGGAAAATGCAATTATGAATATTTTATTTATAATGAAGCAGGACTTACACAAGCTCAATTAGCAGAAGTTATGAAATTAAAAGCAGAATATCAATCAAGATTCCATGACTTAAAAGAAAAAATTTATTTAGAAAAAACTAAAATGGATTTGGAAATGTCTAAAAAGAATTCCGATCCTAATGTTATAAGCAATTCTATGAATTTAAATATTCAGTATTCAAAAGAACTTCAAGATTTAGCAGATGAATTTTTAGCTAAATATAATGATATAAAAAACAATAAATAAATACTTATTAAAAAATTATCTTAAAATAAAAATAGAGATGTAATTAATTTTATATCTCTATTTTTATTTTAAAAATTTTAATAAAAATTAGTACTATTATATTTAATATATGCTGTAATAAATATTTCCATTTTTATTTTTTATTTTTTCTAATATAAAGCTAGTTTTGTTATGCATTCTCACACAATCAAATATTACAGTATTTCCTTTATGATCGATAATATCTTCTTCTTTACATTTACTGCATCCTACTGACATACTTTTCGGACAGAATGCAAAGTTCATAGCAGGAATAAAACCTTCTTTTACAGATAAAGTATGTTTTAAATTTTTACCTGCTTCTATAGCTGATATAACAGTATCAATTCCTAATTTGTATAAAAGGTTTACGCTGTAATTATTAATTGCATTAAGTCCAATGCCTGCCCATAATATAGCTTTTCCTTTTAATGCTTCAATATGTCCTAAGTTATTGCATATTACTATCATGTTATTTGTTTTTTCTACTATGCTTTTTATAACTTCAATGTCTTTGTCGAATGTCACATGAGGCAGAAGTATGCCGTCTATTTTTTCATTTTCAAAAAGCTTAATTATATTTTCATCATAAACATTTGGAAATAATATTTTTTTATCATAATGAATATCAGAATATAAATCAATTTTTTCTTCACTGTTAGCAATTAAAACTTTTATATCAGTGTTTGGATAATTAATATTTTTTTCACAATCTTTATTATAATTAATTTTTTTAGACTGCATTAAAATATTTTCAAGTTTTTCAATTATGCATCTTCTAGCTTCATTTAAAATTTTTACTGGTATAAAAGGATTTTTAAAATTTTCTTCAATGTTAATATTTTCAAATTCAAATACAGTGCCTCCAGTTTTTGAAAGAGAATTAAAAATATCTTCTTTAGTTGCTGCTTTAGTTTTGGCTTCCTGAAGTTTATAATCGCTTATATATTCTATATTGTTTAATCTATCATCATATTTACTATTGACTATTAATTTTATTTTTTTATTATTATCAATATCATTAAATCCAATTATACAATTCAAATCAAGCAAATGTTTAAAATGATCGCTTTCAATTATTTTATCTGCCTCGTCCATTTGTAATTTATCAGTGGTTCTATAAACTTCATCACCAATATTTACATTTTTTAAAACTGCTGAAAAACTTAAATTTCCTTTTGCTTTTTTTACTCTAATATTATCTTTATATAAATCAGAAATCTGCATTCCAACTTTTCCGCTATCTCCAAATGAAAGCCCGTCATAAACATTTAATTCTTTTTCTGCTTTTATATATATTTTATTTTTCTTGTACGCTGTAACTTCTCCTATATATTCACCATCATGACTAGGTTTGTAATTTTCAAATATATCTTTTGAATTATAATAATAACCTTGAGAAAATCCGCCTCTATTAAAAATCTTCATCAAATCTTCTCTATATTTTTCAATAGGTATATCTTTATTTTCCAAAGCCAAATCAATAGCATGCCTATATATTGAAGTAGCAACTGCAACGTATTCACTTCTTTTAGCACGTCCTTCAATTTTAAATGAAGTTATTCCGCTTTCGAGTAAATTTGGAATTATATCAATAGTCATTAAATC
>CASGDY010000169.1 GCA_949300355.1 uncultured Brachyspira sp. | reverse complement strand
TTGTAATTTAAATTACTATAGGTTAAAATTATTATAAATTTTAATTTATATATAATTATACGATAATAAAAAGTACATTTTTAATTTTATAAGGAAATATATGTTTTCATTAAGAAATGAATTAAGAAAAAGAGATCTTGAAACTTTAGATTTATTTACTCTCGCTTTTTCTTTGTTTAAACAAAACTTTATTAATTTTATTATACTTTCTTTAATATGCTGTCTGCCTTTGATACTAGCAGGAATTTACTTTCCTATAAGCACATTTGATCCTGAAAAATTAAAAACCTATGAAGATCTTATTAATTGGTTTAAAAATGATGTTACTATAGGATTTTATATAAATATATTTCTTTCTTTATTTTTGGATACAATTTCTATTATATCCGTATCATTACTAGTAGAAAGATTAATTTACGGAAGTGTAAAAACTGCTGCTTGGGCTATAATAAGAAGCTTTAAATTTTTATTGCCTACTATATTCACAACCTTTATATATTTCATATTAGTATTTTTGGGACTTACTTTATTTATAGTGCCTGGTATTGCTTTTATTGTATTTTTTGTGTTCATTAAAAACATATGTGCTTTAAGACATACTTGGGGAATAGATGCTTTAAAATATTCTTTTTATTTAGTAAAGCCTAAATTCTTTAAAACATTATTTTTATTAGGATTTATATTCTTATTTCAGCAAGTATTTGCTATGACTCTTTTTCCATCATCTTTAGAAAATAGAGAGGGATTATTATCATATTTTATTGCTATGATAGTTTCATATATATTTAATACATATTTTCAGATTATTACAACATTGTTCTTTTTAAATAGAGATTATGTATCAAGCAGTATGCAAGAAGAAGATGATGAAGAAAACAATGAAAATGATATAGAAGAATAAAGGATAAAAATCATTTAATAAAATAAAAAACCCCATATTAAAATGGGGCTTTTTAGAGACATTATGACATTTGAATATTTATCATTCTGATTTTGCTAAAGTACCTATTCCTAAATTATCATCTTCAACTGTTCCTTCAGTACCTGATTTAAATTTTAATGTAACTGAAAAAGTTTTATCTGCTGATATAGTCATTTTATATCTGTCATTTCCTAAATCTTCTATAGATGAAGCTTTAAAATCATTATATAGTATATTTTCTCCATTTTCTATTACAATGCTTGATTCATTATTTGGAAATTTTGCATTCCAAATACCTGTAAAATTAGTTAAGCCTTTACTTTCTCTTGGGACTTCTTTATATTTTGAAGATGCTGATGTAGTACCGTCGCTATTAGCATTGCATGATATTATAGAAATCAAAAAAAATTGAAAATATTATAGTTTTTTTAATCATAAAAACAACTCCTATATATAATATTATTTATTATATAGTAACTATTATTTATAGCAAGCTCTTTTTTAAATTATAACAATAATTATAATCGCTTATATTTTTTGATTATTTTATAACATAAATTTTTTTAAGGATATTGTTATGAATACAAAATATAATAAAGAAATAGAAAAGCAAATATACGAAATCATAAAAAAGGATAATCCTACATTTGAAGAAATAAGCAAAAAACTAAATATAAATTATGATGACTTAAAAGAATATATAAATAAATCAAGCAAAAAATATAAAAAGAGCTTGTTAAAAAAAATAAGAAATGCAAAAGAAGAATATTTGAAAGATGTTAAAATAAAAATAGAAAATGCATTGATAAAAAAAGCATTAGGATATTACAGTAAAGAAATAGTAAGAGAAATAAAAACTGATAAAGACGGTAAAGAATCCAACACAAAAAAAATAATTTATAAATACAATGCCCCAAGTGAAAGAGCTATTATAGTATTTTTTGAAATTTTAAAAAACAGAAATAATAAAAAATTGGAGAAAGCAGAATTAAAAAGAAAACTTAATAACAACGAAGAAGATAGTAGAATTAATATAAGGGTTGGATTCGATAATTAAAGCAATAAACGAGCAGCTGATAACTTTAGTTGTCAGCTAACAATATTTAAAATAAAAATTGTGAGCCTCTAGCAAGTTTACTTGATGAGCCTTTATCGCAGGCACTATCGAGCGAACAATCTTTATTAGTAATAATAAGTTTATTGCTTAGCAGTAATAATACAATTTAAATAATTTTAATTATTAGTTAATTCTTTTATCAAATTATAATAATGCTTTTTACCCTGAAAAATATCCTGTGATAAAATTCTTTGAGCATTCTCATATTTAAATATCATCATATTTGAAACTTCATTATTATCTATAATAGAATCATTTGTTGTATAATAAAATCTATTATAAGTACTGATAGTATCATCAATTTCTTCCTTGTATAAAAGAGATATCACAGTATTTGTATAATCAACATCCAAATTAGCAGCTATAAATAAAGGTATATTTTCAGGAGTAAAATTTTCAGGTGCTTTATATGCTCCGTTGGTACCGTCCCAAATAAGTACAGGAGAAGGCTTATAATCACTTAGAAAATTAGTTTTTATTTTTTCATCTATACTAGAACGTTCTATTATAGCTTTCAAATAAGGATAAAGATGATCATGTTTAAATATTATAATTGCATTAGGAGAATGTTTTAAAATAGTATCTCTTATATCTATAATATTTATTGCTGTCATTGCTGAATTATCAATGGTTTCTATTATATGAAGTTTATCATTACCTTCAAAATTATCTAAAAACTTTTTATTGTTTTCGGCGAAGTTTAAATCATTAGATAAATGCGAATCAGTATGTCCTAAAATAGTAAAGCCAGCAGCAAATACAGGACTTCCCAAATTATCAATATTTGTGCCTAAATATGTATTAATATTTGTAGTTCCTAATCCGAACACCTGAGATTTAAAACCTATTGAAGGATAGAAAGTTTTTAAATTATAAGTATTCAATGCTTCTTCTAATGCTATTGTATTATATCCGTTTTTTGAAAGAATATCGGGCAAAGTATTTTCTATCTTTTCTGACTGAGTTTTTGGATAAAGCGGAGATGATCCTGTAAGTCCTGAAAGCCTTGCATAAAAACTTCCGTTATTAACATTAGGGGCTATTTTTCTTGATGAGTCAGCCCATTTTCTATACTCTTTAGGGAAAGGATCTTTATTAAATAATTTTCTAAAATGTGAATAATCATAAAAAGATTCTAAAAATATTAAATATACATCTCTTTTTAAACCTTTTTTTAATTCCTCTATTTTTGATAAATCATTTGTGATTGATATTTCAAAATTAGTATATACATCATAATAATTATTTTTTAATTGCTCTATATATTCATAATCTATATTCTCATTATTATAAATAAAATTACTGTTTTTAGATGATGCCTCAATCAATATAGAATGCATATCATCTTCTAATTTTTTTATATTATCTAAAATATTCTTAGTGGATTTTAAATAAAGTTTTGACACATCTCTTTTTGATTCATATTCTTTTAATAATTTTATAGAATCTGATACTAGTTCTTTGCTTGGTTTTATATTATTTAATCTGTCATAATTTATTCTATAATTGAGCGTATTTATTATACCATTTCTTTTAGCATTTCTTACAAAATCTATGCTCCATATATCTATATTCTTAGGCTTTAAAAATAAATAAAATATTGTGAATATTATAAAAGCAGTCATCACTAAAGATGCTATTTTACTTCTCTCTATAAACATTTTATATATATTAAAAATAAATAATATTACAAAAGCTAGTAATGAAGAAAAATATACTATGCTCACTGTGATAGTAATAATTTTTAAATGTATTGGAAGAACTGTAATAAGCGATGAATAAAGATTAGGCATATCTGAAAATAATATCACCATACTAAGTACAGTTAAACTTATTGACTCTATAGCAAAAAATGAAAATATTGACAGTACACAAAATAAAACCGTTAGTATTATTCTAATATTTTTAATATTGCCTAAATTAAAAGGATAGTATACAAGCAAATTATAAGCTGTCATTACAAAAAGATAAGTATATAAAAAATCATATATATTAAAATCAAGCTTCATCATAGAAAATAAAGGCATTATTAAATTTGAAGTTATCAAATATAATAAAGAATTAATCACAAAAAAGAAAATATATGATTTATGATGATAATATATATTAGGCATCACATAAAAATAAATTGCTGGAAAAACTATTATAATAAAGAGCAGAAATAAAAATACATTCTTTTGTATTTTAACTGTATATTTAATATTTTCTATTTTATCATTTTCTTTTAATTGTATGCTTGAATCGCCTAAAACTAAATTTCCGTAATAGCTTCCGCTCCATCTTATATTTGTAACATTATCAGGCATTTCATTTGTGTTCGGATATACTCTATATATTTTATTGTTCTTAAAAATACTGCTTTCAAATTTTAATGTAAAATAATATTTATTCTCCAATATATGATTAAAATTTGATAAATATCCTATTCTCTCTATACTTCCAAGAATAGAAAAAATTACAATAAATAGAATTATTGCTGATATAAATATTAAATACGATAATAAGAATATTTTTTTATTTTGCTTCATTTGTATTTTTTATATTTCAATTTCAATATTATAACAAAAATTATTAATTTAAGTTAAATCAATAATATATAAATACACTATACAATATTATAATTTAAAGATATTATTTTGCTATTGAAAACTATTTCTTATAAGCAAAATGAACAATTTAGTATTGATGTTTTTATTTTAGCTTTTTTCATTGACAAACAGCCTTATTATGTTAAACTGAACAATGTTCACTATATGTGAAAAATTAACTAAATTTAAGGAGTTTTTATGGTAAAAATGATAATTTTACTATCAATCATTTCTATATTTGCCGTTTCATGCTCTTATCAGCATAGGCATTTAGTAGGCAACGGACCTCAGACAGGAGTTACTTTGACAAGAAAACAATGGTATGCTTTATGGGGATTAGTACCTATGAATGATGTGGATACAGAAAGACTAGCTGGAGGAAGCGAAAATTATGAGATATATACCAGAAGCAATGCCGGAGATTTTTTCATTAATTTATTAACAGGTATACTTGGATTTACAAGCAGAACTGTAACTGTAAGAAAATAAAAAACACAAAATGAAAACACTATATTTTATAATAACACTATTTTTAATTTCATGCACAACTAATTCTCATAAAGATATATTTTCTAACAGAGATATAAATTTTAAAAAATTAAATTTAGATGATAACATATTATATCAAAACAAATATGATGTATCAAATATTAAAGTGAAGCTTATGCCTTTAAATAATTCCGTAAGGTTAACAGATGAAGATAAAAATCACATAATAAAAAATACAGGCTATGCTAAAGATTTGTATCATATAGAAAGTATATTTTGGGAGGAAAAGACGCAGACTACTTGTTTAGTAGGTTATATGAATAAAGATAATAATTCTTTAGAAAAACTTATAAACTATATAAACAAAATGGAAAGAAATAACAATATATTAAAAAACTATTTCTATATCAATGGGAAAAAGAATATACAGTATAAAATACAATTAGAAAATACAGTTTTATTTTATACTATATTCGAGGCTAAAGATTCTAAATATTTAGTTCTCAGCTATACTTTTCCGATAAATAATGAATATATATCAATGTATAATATTGCCAATTCTATAAATTCAGTAGAGTTTTATTAACACCGTGCGGAAGGAATTTTTTTAAAAGTTCCTCCCTATTTATATTCTTACACGCACGCAGAATAAAATTAAAAAATATAAATCAATTAATAATAAAATTATAACTATATAAAAAACTTAGTTAATCGTGCGTTAAAGAAATTCCAAATCTAATAACAACTTGGGCGGATGCTGAAATTTCTAAATAAGTTATCAAGATAGTTAATATTAAAATTTAAAAGTTAGTTATATAGAATAAAGGGTGGCTGTAAGTTATTTTATTAATAATATTTGACAAAAAACATATAAAGTTATATAATTTTTTAAAAAAGTTAGAGTATTCTAACATTTAAGGAGATTATATTATGAATATTAATTTAAATGGTGTATCTGAAACTTTATTAATTACATTATGGGCAAAAGCAGAGGAGAGTAAAAGAAAAGATGCTATTATAGTAGATTCTAAATCTATAGATATATTAAATAAAGTTGATTATGATTTTTCAAAGTTTAAAAATTCTAAAGGAAGTCAGGTAGGTACTTGTATAAGAACAAAAATAATTGATGATATAACAAAAGATATTATCGAAAAAAGCATGTCAGAAAGTTTTACTATTATTAATTTAGGAGCAGGGCTTGATACAAGGGCAATGAGATTTATAAAAGATAACATATATTGGTATGATATAGATTTTGAAGATGTTATTTCTTTGAGAAAACAGTTTTTTTCAGAACTTGAAAATAATAAAAAT
>CASGDY010000168.1 GCA_949300355.1 uncultured Brachyspira sp. | reverse complement strand
AATGAAATAAAAAATAATATTAAAAATAAATATAATTCTTACAACTTCCTTACTGAAATAAATTTTATTAATAATTTTAAAGATATAGAAATATATGCTGCTGCTTCTGTGGCTATATATGATTTTTATAATTATAGTCTGTATAAATATTTATCTAAATGACATCTGCTTCTAATAAATATTTATTTAGATAATATTGATATTTTCTAAGTATTATGTTAATATAATTATGTAAACTATATTATGATAATAAGATTATGATAACTAATACTGAAGCGAATATAAAAGATAAATATTTAAAAGAAAATTTAATAGCATATATTGGAAATAAAAGAAGATTACTTTCATTTATAGAAAACAGCATTTCTAGAATATTAGAAGAAGATGAGAATATAAATACCGCATTAGATCTATTTGCAGGAAGCGGAAGTGTTTCAAGACTTTTAAAAACTATGGATTTAGAAGTTTATTCTAATGATTGGGAATATTATTCTTATATTTTGAATTATGCTCATTTATGTATTAATGAAGAAGATTTATCTAATATGTTTATTCATACAGGCGGGGCAGAGAATACAGTAAATATGATTAATAATATTAAATATATAGATGATGATGACAGATATATATCAAAATATTATGCTCCTTCAAATGATGAAAATCCTGACTTAATAAATGAAAGGCTTTTTTATACTCATTACAATGCTCAGAGAATTGATATTATAAGGCATAATATAGAAATGCTTTATAAAAATAATGCTATAAATGAAAAAGAATATTATTATCTTATAGCTTCAATTATATATGAATCTGCTACTCATACAAATACTTCAGGTGTTTTCAAAGCTTTTCATGCAGGTTTCGGCGGAAGAAATAAGGATGCATTACATAGAATTATGGCTCCTATATCATTAAAGCCAATACCTTTATATAATGGAAAAAAATGTCATGTCAGCATGCTTGATGCTAATGAGTTTATTATAAAAAATAAAAATAAGAATTTTGATTTAGTATATTTGGATCCTCCTTATAATCAGCATCAATACGGAAGTAATTATCATTTGCTTAATACTATAGCTCTATGGGATAAGCCTGTAATTAATAAGAATATATATGTAAATGGTAAAAAAACAGACAAAGGCGGTATTAGAAAAGATTGGGTAAAAACTAAATCTATGTACTGTTATAAGAAAACAGCTAAAGATACTTTAATAAATTTATTAGACAATATAGATTCTAAACATATAGTTATGAGTTATTCTACTGACGGAATAATTGAGTATGATGATTTAATCTCAATACTTGAAAATAGAGGCAAATTAGATATTGTTACCTCTGAATATACTAAATATAGAGGTGCTAAAAGGTCTATAGTTAATAAAACTAAAAATATAGAATATTTATTTGTTATTGATACTTCAAAAACAAATTACAGCAATGTTAATAAAAAATTAAGATATATAGATAATATAAGATTAAAAATGGATAATCCTTTAGATTGTTCTAAAGACAGTATAATATTTGATTATGATAAAGATGATATTATAGTATTAAATTTAAAATATTCTGTTCATATAATAAATAAAGATGAGATATGCAGCAAACTTAAAGATAAAAGTTTGGAATATATCAAAATGTTTTCTATATTTTTAGATAAATATATTAAAGATGATAATATTAATGCATTGAAAATTTATTCTTATCATATCAATGCCGCTATACTTTCTAATGATATAAGACTCATAAAATATTTTGGAGAATATATACTGCAAATTTACAGCAGATTATGTTCAAGAAAATCAAATGAATACCTTGTGGATATTACTAATAGTATTTTAGATATTCTATCATATTATAATGGTGAAATAAGCATTATTTCTAGAATAAAACAGAGGATAATTTATAATATAAAACATTCAAATATTTCCGAAATTAATAAAAATAAATTGCTTATTAGACTTGAAAAATAATGAAAAAATATTATATTTATTCATATAAAAATACTATTTTATAGTATTATAATTATTAATGAAGTGAAAATATATGGTTAAGATTATAATAAAAATAATTGCTATTGTCATATGCTCTATGAGCTTTTTGTATGCCCAAAACTATAGTGATGATATTAATTCTATGCTTAAGATATTTAATGAAATAAGAGAAAATGAAAATTTGTACCAATTTGAAATTGATGAGAGATTAAATAATATAGCAGATATCAGGGCAAAAGAACTTGCTGTCAATTTTTCTCATATCAGACCTAATAATACAAAGTATGATGAATTGCTTTATCAAAATAGAATAATTGTTTATTCATCTGATGAGAATATTGCTTATAGATTTAAAAATGCAGAAACTGTTGCTAGTTATTGGATGAATTCCGGCAAATATAAAATTAATATTCTAAGTGATAAATTTACTCATATAGGTGTAGCACATTATGCTATTAATGGCGAGGATTTTTGGGTAGTTATATTTGCTCAATTGACGAAGTCTTTTAATTATTATTAATATTTAATTCCATTATAATATCTAGTATTTTCTTTCTTAAAGTTTCTATATTTGTATTATTTTTCGCACTTATAAATACGGCATCATCATAAGAGGTTAGTATTTTATTTTTTTGTACTTCATCTATGCAGTCAGATTTATTAAATATGACTATTCTTTTTATATGAGAGGCATCTATTTCTTTTATTATGCTTTCTACATGTAAAAGTTTTTCTTCTATATTTTCATCGCTTGCATCGGATAAATGTAATAATAAATCAGCCTCTACAACTTCGGATAATGTAGATTTGAATGAAGCCACCAAAGTATGAGGAAGCCTATCTATAAATCCTACAGTATCACTTATTATGACTTCTATAGGAGTATCATCTGTCAAATATAATTTTCTTGTATGAGTATCTAGTGTAGCAAATAATTTATCTTCCACATAAACAGACTCTTTACAAAGCAGATTAAATAATGTGCTTTTTCCTGCATTGGTATATCCAACTATTGCTATTCTGAAAGTATTTTCTCTTCCTTTTCTTCCTGTACTTGCAGATTTTTCCACCTTGCTTAATTGAGATTTTAATTTATGTATACGTTCTCTTGCTCTTCTTCTATCGTATTCAAGCTGTTTTTCTCCGGCTCCGCCTCTTAATCCTATACCGCCTTTTATCTGGCTTAAATTAGTTCTTTTACCTTTTAATCTTGGATATTCAAATTCCAAAAAAGCTAATTCTACCTGCATTTTTGCAGTCATAGTTTTGGCTCTTAAAGCAAATATTTCTAATATTATTTCTGTTCTTGTGAGCGCCGTTATATTAGAACCTTCTTCTATAGCATTTACTTGAGAACCGCTAAGCTCATTATCAAATATAAAATATTCTACATTATCAATGGCAGCACTTTCTTTTAAACTTTCTAATTTACCAGTGCCTATATAGGTTCCTGCTGTTATTTTAGGCTGTATGAATGAATATTTATTTATAACTTCATAACCTGCGGTATCGCATAGCATTGCAAGTTCATTAAGTATATTATCTATATTTATTTTGGTATTTCGGTATTGTCTGCTGTCGGTTACAAATATTATATACGCTTTTTTTATATTATCATTATTCATAAAAATTATCCAATATTATTATTTAATAACTAATGAATTATAAAGTTCTATTGTTTTATCTGACAAGTACTGCTTTTTACTCAAAACAAAATTTATAGATTCTAATACCACTTCTAAAAATGCATTATCAAAATCTGTAAAAATTTTATCTCTTATTTTATCAGCAGCAGGTATATTTCTTGTAGGCTCAAGATAGTCAGAGGCATATATTATCTTTTCAAGCATAGTCATATTTCCATGTCCTACTGTATGACTTTCTATAGCATCTAAAATTTCTCTGTCTGTTATAGAGAATTCTTTTTCTGTGATTATAGAACTTACTCTGGCATGTAGTAAAGCACCTGTTATATAATTAGGATATTCTTTATTATCATTTTCAAGTATTATTTTACGCATTTCATCATCTTTGTATTTCTTTCCCAAATCATGACATAATGCAGCAATAGAGGCTTTATTTGTATCTACATTATATTTCTCTGCTATTTGAACAGAAAGCTCTCTTGTGGAAAATATATGTTTTGCTCTGAATGGTAAATATTTTTCTATATATTCAGCTAATTTTTTTTCCTGATCATTATATTCTTTCATAATAATTTATTCCTGTTTATGATTGATTATTTTTATTATAATTAAATTATTTTGTAATTTCAATATTATTTACTCTGCAAATAGGCATGAGACGGAATGATTTTCTGAAATATTTGTAGTATTAGGAATATTATTTTTACATTCTTCTTTTGCATATATGCATCTTGTATGGAACCTGCATCCTGAAGGAATATCTGATGCATTAGGTATTTCTCCTTTGATAGGAAGTTCTTTTATTATATTAACTCTTCCTGAAGAAGCATCTGGTACTGCAGCAATCAAAGCCTTTGTATATGGATGTTTAGGATTATCTATTATTTCATCAGCATCACCAATCTCTACAATATTACCTAAATACATAACTGCTATTCTATCTGCAAAATATCTTGCTGTTGATAAATCATGTGTAATGTATATATAGCTTAAATTCTTTTCTATTTGAAGTTCTTTCATCATATAAAGAATTTCTGCTCTTGTAGACAAATCTATCATAGAAACAGGCTCGTCAGCAACAACCAATTTAGGATTAAGTATTAAAGCTCTAGCTGTTGCTATTCTCTGACGCTGGCCTCCTGAAAGCATATGAGGATATCTTTCCATAAACTCTTTAGGCGGATTTATTTTTACATCTTTCAAAGCCTTTATAACCATTTCATTATAAACTTTTTCATCTCCTTCAATATTATGAATATATAAAGGCTCTTTTAATACATCTTTTATTTTAAATCTTGGATTCATAGAAGCATAAGGGTCCTGAAATATCATCTGAACTTTTCTTCTATATTTAGCTATTTCTTCTTTATTTAAATTATTAATATTTTCATTTTCAAATATAATATTTCCTGAAGTAGGATTTATCAATTTCATTACAAGTTTGCCTATAGTAGTTTTTCCGCTTCCTGATTCTCCTATTATAGCAAGTATTTCACCTCTTTTTACTTCTATACTTATGTCATCAACAGCTTTTATCTCTTTAGATTTTTTCATTAAACTTTCTATTATATTTGTACTAGGATAAAAATATTTTTTTACATTTTCAAGTTTTAATATTATATCATTCATAATTTTTCTTCTTTTTTAATTGTATTTAATTATTAATCAAATGGCAAGCACATAAATGACCATTTCCTATATCTTTTAATATAGGTTCTTCATTTTTGCATTTATCTATTCTTTCTTTGCATCTGTCATAAAACATACAGCCTGTAGGAGGATTAAGCAAATCCGGAGGAGTTCCTTCTATAAACTCTAATTTGCTTACAGCTTTATTTAATCTAGGAGTAGCGGCTAAAAGCCTTTTTGTATATGGATGCTTAGCATTTTTGTATATATCTTCATTGCTTGCAAGCTCTAAAATTTTTCCGCCGTACATAACGCATACTTTATCTGAAATTTCAGCCTCCAATGCTAAGTCATGTGTTATGAAAATAAATGACAAATCGAAATCTTTTTTTAATTTTTTTAATAAGTTTATAATCTGTGCCTGCACTATAACATCTAATGCCGTAGTAGGCTCATCAAGTATAATAAGTTTAGGTTTCAAAAATAGGGCAGTAGCTATAACTACTCTCTGCTTCATACCACCGGAAAGCTCATGAGGGTATCTTTTGGCAACATCAGCATGAAGTCCCACATATCCTAAATATTCTTCTATAAGTTTTACCGCATCCGATTTGCTCATATCAATATGTCTGTTTATAGTTTCTATCATCTGTTTTTCTATAGTATATACAGGAGTGAGAGAATTCATAGCTCCTTGAAAAACCATAGATATTTTAGCCCATCTTATGTTTTTTCTTATATACTCTTCTTTAAGAGGAATAATATCTTCATTATCAAGTATTATTCTTCCTCCATCATATTTGCCGGGTATAGAAGGCATTCTTAAAAGAGATGTTCCTAGACTAGTTTTTCCGCATCCTGATTCACCTACAATACCTAAAGTTTCACCTTTCTTTATTTTAAAGCTTATATCATTAATAGCTTTTACTAAACCTTTTGAGGTATGATAGTACATTTTTAAATTTTCTACTTCTAGTATATTTTCCATTGATAGTCCTATTGTAATAACATATTATGTTAATTATAATATAATATTAATATTTTTACAATTGACTTTTATTAAAACGAATTATTAGTAAATCATATAATGAAAATGTACTCCGTTTTCTTCCTGAATATCATTATATAATTCTACGAATCCTAATTTTTTATAGAATTCACATGCATAATGACTAGATTTTACAGTGTATTT
>CASGDY010000167.1 GCA_949300355.1 uncultured Brachyspira sp. | reverse complement strand
TATAAAAATATAAAATATTATATAGTATTAGTAAAATATATTTTATCTATAATATAAATTATTAATTTTTGTATAATAATAAGTAATCAGCCGCACATATAGTGGGTGTTTAATAATATGAAGCATTTCCGTGCGGGAAGGTGCCGCGGCTAGCGGTTGACAAAAGTTCAATTTTTCAGTATATATAATATGTAAGAATTTAATAATGAAGAAGTATATTTTTATAATAATGGCATTGATTTCTAATATAGTTTTCGGATACAATCAGACATTTAAAGTAGGCGAATATATAAAGTATGATGTTCTAGCACAGGTTCCGGAATTTAATATAAGCGGAAGAGTTGGTATGCTTGAAGCTGAAGTGCTTGCTGTAAGCAATGTAAACGGAGTACCAGCATACCATTTATATGCCAGAGTTTATACTACCGGTGCAGCCAATTGGGTTTACAAGGTAAATGATATATTTGAAGCATGGGTAACTACTAATGATTTTAAGCCAATCATTTTAAAGAAAGATACTTCAGAAGGAGATTGGACTAATAAAGAATCTTTAACTTTCTATAATAATTATTATTTATTCAATGATAAAAGAACAGTTGATGAAAAGGTAGAGTTTGAAGGTATGGCTTTTGATGCTTTATCACTTGTATTCTTTATGCGTTTCGTTGATAAAAATATTGGCACATTTAAAGTGAATTGGCTTGAGGGCAAGAATGTTAAAAAAGATATAAGATTTACTATAGAAAATGGAGAAGATTTAAAAACAAAATTGGATAAGGATAAATTATCTACTATAAGAATATATGAAAAAGATAAATACGGTACTGATGCTTTAATTGCTAAAGATAAATATAATCAAGTGCCTTTGGATGTAATTATAGCAGAACAGAAAGTTTATGGACTTACAATAAGGGTTAGGGGAATAATAAGAGAGTATAAAGACGGAAAATAATATTTAATAGAACTTATAAATAAGAGATAGTAAATATACTATCTCTTATTTTTTAATATAAAAATCATTTGCTAGCTTCTAATTTATCATTAATCTCTTTTACTAGACTATCTATAAGTTCATCGCTCATACCATGTCCGCGGCATCCTTCTTCCAAGCTTTCCCAGCTTGCTACATGACAGCCCACGCAATGAAGTCCTCTGCCCATCATTATTTCTACAGAATCAGGAAAGATTTGTATAATTTCACCTATGCTCATAGTTTTGTTTATCATATTTATTACCTCTTTTTTTATTTTTATATGTTTATAATACTATTAATATATTTTTTTGTCAAAGTGTAAAATCTCTATTTAGAATAGGGTAGAAGTCATTGAAATTTTTAATGTATTTTCTTATATAGTTTAAATTCAATTCACCAGTATTTTCTAATGCTTTTTTCTCCATTTTAGCCATTCTTCTAACATCATTATGCTTTCCTAATCTTTTGTATATTCTTTTCAATATCATTATTATGTATATATTATGAGAATAATTTTCTATATTTTCAAATAGAGTCAGAGAAGTAATTAAATCAAATCCTTCTATATTATTTAAAGCAAAATATGAATATAATAATGCCACATAATCATGAGAATTATTACCCAAAGCATCAACAGTTGTTTTTATTATATCATAAGCCATCTCTTCATTCTTTTCTACTCCTATTCCTTTATAGTAGCAATGAGCTATAAGCCCATTAGAACAGGAGCATTTAGAATTACTATTTTTGCATATTGTCATAGCTTTGCTGTATGTTTCAAAAGCCTTAAATTCATCTTGTTCTGTTCCTCGTCCTAATTCATATGCCTTTCCTATAACAGTCAAAGCACATTCCAAAGTATTATCTATATCAAATGCTATATTTGCCATAGAAATAGCCAATTCAGGATAAGGAGTAATAATATCTCCGTAGAATAATTCTTTAGCATATATATGGTATGATATAGCATCATTTAATTCTAAAGCTTTTTTAAGCATATATATGCCTTCATTAATATATTCATTAGGCATATTAAAAAGCATTATTTTTGCTATTGATCTGTATATAGGAGCTTTATCAAGATTGCTATTTAAACATGCTTTAAAATTGTCTAGTATTAATTTATAATCATTAGAGCCTATCATTTGCAAAGAATGAGCATATATAAATCTTATATAATACACTTCATCATAATTATCATTTACATATTCAAAAAATTCTCTGCATAATTGTGCTGCTTCCTCATAGTTATTTATTTCATAATTGGAAAATATTGATAAGTAGTATGTGGAATATTTATATTCTACTTTATCTATGTGAGATAAATATTTCAAAGCCTCTTTATAGTCATCATCATTTTTTGCATAATTATGATATAATTCTGCTATTTTTTCATAAATCCATGATTCTTTATTTTCATTTAATATTTTTTTAAACTCTGCTATAGCCTTTTTAATTTCGCCCTGATAAGCATATAAATTTCCTCTATAATATCTATACTGAAGACTTTTTATTCCTATAACATCTATAACTTTATCTAATAAATAAAAAACTTCTGCTAAATCTTTTCCTTCTTCCTGACTGTCAGGATAATTTTCATCTTCATTTTCTATAATCAAATCATGCAATGCCTGAATTTTACCAAGCAATGCATTTAATCTATATTTATTATTATGTTTCAAAAGTTCATTATAATTTTCTATAGCTTTTCTGTAATTTTCTTTATTGAAATACCATTCGGCTCTTTCATATATTGCATTATAATTTGATGCATTTAATTCAACAGCTCTATCCAAAAAGAATATAGCATCATCATAAAATTCAGATTTTATACCATTTTTTGCAAGTATTATACCTTTAAGGAAATAAGCATCATCATAAAAAGGAAAATCATAAATAAGTTTGTTAGCTTCTATATCAGCTTTAGTAAGTATATTAAGGTTATAATAACAAAGTCCTCTTTCAAATCTTGCGACCTTGCTGTTTTTAGGCTTTACATTTTTTATAAAATCATCATAATATCCTATAGCCTGATGAAAATCTGCTTCATTTTCTCCATTATTCAAATAGCTGCTTGCAAGTATTAATATAGCATCATAAGCAGTATTGTCTTTTTCAAAAAGTATTTGAGCATACTCTCTTTCTTTATCTACATTTTTTAAATCTCTGTTAAGATACATTAATCCTCTGTATGCATCGGTTATATTAGGATCTATATCTATTGATTTATTAAGATCGTATTCTATAGTCGAATATATTAAAGCTCTTCTGGCATCATATTTATTTTTGTCGAATTCTTCATTTTGGAGTTCTATAAATGCTGACTTACCTCTCATGTAAAAAGCTCTTGCATTATCAGGTTCTCTTGATATAATAAGATCCAATTCTTCTATGGCTTTTCTATAATTGCCATCATCAATGTATTTGCTTATTTCATCTAAGGAACTCATAATAATACTCTATATCCTAGCAACTAAGTTTAATAAAAATTGAAATATTACTCTTAATATTATAGGAACAACTAATTGAAGTACTAAAAGAAATACTAATGGAGATAAATCCAAAACTCCTACAATAAGCCTTCTTCTTCCGAATATTTTATCTATGACTCCGTCAGTTATTTTATAGAAAAAGTTTACTATTGGATTATAATAATCCAAATGCATAGCTCCGAAAGCCTGAAGCCAGCTTAATATAATCCATACAAACCATATAAAAGAATAAAGTCTTAGAGTCTGCATTAATAAATAGTATATAAATCTAATTGTTTCTATTAACATATATTTCCTGTATATTATTTTATATTTTTAAGAGCCTCATCTACGTTATCAGCGGTATTTACTATAGTTAAAAACTTAGTAGCTTCAAATAATGATTTTAATTGTTTGCTTAAAGAACAGAAATAAACAATCCCGCCGTTTTCTCCGGATACTCTTAAAGTTAGTGCAATCAATCCTAAAGCAGAGGAACACATATATTCTATATTATGAAAGTCAAATATCAAGTTAAAAATACCGGCATTTTTAATATAATTTAATTTTTCTTCTAATATATCAACATTTTCTGATATTATATTTTTTTCTATATTTATTATCGCCGTTTTATCCTCAATGATTGTACGAACCATGCAAACTCCTTTATTTTGTTGAAAATAGAACTATATTTAATAATTTTTAATATATTATAAAACCTTAAAAAATCAAGCAGTTTTTTAATTTACAGCTTTTATTGTTTATCCCATTCGATAAGTATAGGACAATGATCGCTCCCCATAACATCGGTTAATATATCAGCCCTTTTTATATTAGGTGCTATTTCATTATTAACAAAGAAATAATCTATTCTCCAGCCTACATTCTTTTCACGGGATCTGGTTTTCATATCCCACCAACTATAATGTCCGCCTTCTTTAACAAACATTCTGAATGTATCTGTAAATCCTTTATTTAAAAATTCAGTTATTTTTTCTCTTTCTTCAGGAAGAAATCCTATACTTTTTTCGTTTTCTTTCGGTCTTGCTAAATCTATAGCTTCATGAGCAATATTCATATCTCCGCATAATATTACATTAGTATTCTTTTTTAATTTGGTTAGATATTTTGTTATTTCATCGTAGAAAGAAAGTTTATACTGAAAATGTTCTTCAGATTTACCGCCGTTTGGGAAATATATATTGAATATAGTAAAATCATCAAATTCTAATGATAATATTCTTCCTTCTCTGTCAAAGAATTTGCTTCCTAGTTTGTTTTTTATTTCTTTATTCGGCTTTAATTTTGTATATATTGCAACTCCGCTGTATCCTTTTTTTACTTCAGGGTCAGCAGGATTAATAAAAAGTTCATAACCTTCTATATTTTTTAAATCTTCCGGCAGCTGTTCTTCAAAAGCCTTAGTTTCCTGAAGACATATTATATCTGGGTTTTCTTTCTTTATAAAATCTACCAAGCCTTTTTTGTAGGCTGCTCTTATTCCATTTACATTCCAAGATATTATTTTTAATACGCTCATTATTTTAATTGCCTTTTTATATGTTGTATATATATTATAAACTTTATACGCTAATAATACAACTATATAAAGATTGTATAGTTTTTTTTTAAATAAATTTATAAAATGTATTATTATTATAATAAAATCTAAATAAGATTGATTTTTTTTTATTATTGTATTATGATATATATATAAATATAATTTTAAGGTTCATTTGTGAAAGTAAGGTTTCTTGGAAGCAGAGGATCTATACCAACCCCTGGTAGCAGTTTTAGCGTATATGGCGGAAATACATCTTGCATTCAAGTTGTAGATGATGACGGTACATATATAATATTGGATGCCGGAAGCGGACTTAAAAATGCAAGTTATTATGCTTTAAAATCAGAAAAGACAGAAAGCATAATATTATTAACACATTTCCATTGGGATCATATAATAGGAATACCTTTCTTTGCTCCTTTTTTCTCTGATAAATATAGCTTTACAATATACGGTCCTAAAGATTCTTATACAGAAATGTACGATACTATAAATAATATACTTGCTAAAGATTATTTTCCTGTTAATTTGGAGCAGTTTGCCGCTAATCTTAAATTTGAAGCTTTTTATGAGGGAAAGAAAATAACATTTGGAAATATGACTATAG
The DNA here is from genome assembly GCA_949300355.1 of uncultured Brachyspira sp. GTDB lineage: Bacteria > Spirochaetota > Brachyspiria > Brachyspirales > Brachyspiraceae > Brachyspira. The sequence goes on along the minus strand of CASGDY010000167.1, from coordinate 4,179 downwards.
AAGGCTTATGGGTTAATCATCCTTGCCATACTCTTTCATATAAAATAACTTCAGGCAATAAAACTGTTATATATCTTACAGATCATGAGCCTTATAAAAAACGTCTTCATGCACAGCATCCTTCTCTTTCTCATTATAATCATAATGCTGATTTGCTGCATGCTAGACTGATAGACTTTGTGAGAGGAGCTAATGTTCTTATCATAGAAGGCGAATATACAAAGAGCGAATATTATAACGGACATGTAGGCTGGGGACATTCCACTTTAAATGATGCTATTCAGGTGGGACTTGATGCCGATGTGCCTTATGTAATACTTCATCATCATAATCAGGAAAGAACAGATGCTCAAATAGATTTAATACATAGTAAATTAATGGCTTTCCTTAAAAAAGAAGAAATAGATTTACAGCTTGCCTTTGCTAAAGAAGGTTCTTATATTAATATATAATTAATATTTTTATCATATCTAAATAACTATATTTTATCAAAAATAAAATTATATTTTTATTTTTACATAAGTGCGGCTTTGCTGCGAAGCATACAGTACCGCTTCTTTTGCCAACGCTATGCGTGCCGTAGGTAAGGCACCTGCTCTGTAGACGATGTCCGTATTTGCGTGCCATAGGCGAAGCCCGAACTTGCGGCCTACGGTAGGAAAGAAGCAGGCACACCTGCCTTTGGCGAAGGGGTATATTTGACGAAGTCCACCTTTATGTGTGCTTAAATTAATAATTTACCTACATGTAAGACTATTTTAGTATTAATTTTATACTTGCACTTTTGCAAAGCGTATCCGAGTTTATCGATGATATGAGGTTCTTTGACGAAGTCCGCAGAGCGTATGCGGTGGGAAAAAGAACAACAAAAAATTGACAAAGTTAAAAAATTTCAGTATATACCTAAACAACTACATTTTGTCAAAAATAAATTTTTTAAATTTAAAATATTTGCAGGGCTTTGCCCCGCACCCCACTTCTTTTGTTGCCGCAGGCGAAGCCCGCCTACGTTGAACTTAAATTGATAATTTATATTACATGTAAAACAATTTTAGTATGATTTAGTACTAATCTTATACTTGCACTTTCGCGAAGCGTGCCTGCGGCGGGAAAAAGTTGACTAAAAAATTGACAAACTTAAAAATTTTCAGTATATACTGAAATATTTTATTTCTTTTATATTTTTTTCTATTTCTAACATCTTTTTTTCTTTAAATTTTCTCCTCATTTTTTTGAAAGGAATCCACCAAGATATTTTATTTATTTTATTAATTTCTTTATTCATATGTGCGTGCATATAAAAATTTTTTTTGTTTATATTTGAAACTTTTATGAAAAAATTTATTAAATCTTTACTATAATGTTTTTTAAATAATTCTATAATTGTTTCAATATCTGCATCACTTGGCATATAATTCCAATTTAGTTTTAGAAGGAAAAAGTAATCAAATATATAATCCATAATATTATCATCTAATATTACAGCACCAATACCGTAATTATTAAAAATTTCATCTTTGTCTTTGAATATAATTTTCTTTCCTCTCATTGTATTAAACAAAGTTAAACAAGTATTAGATGTAAATATATCATGTATAACTATTACAGCATTTTTATCTAAATATGGCAAAATCATTAAAAAATCTAAAATTTCTCCCGGATTAGAATGCATAGCATCCAATAAACATAAATCTATATTTCCGCCTATTTCATCTATAAATTTTGCTGCAACTCCTCCGGTATATAATTTCCATTTTGCTAATAAATGAGGAAATTTTTCTTCTACTATAAATCCGCTATTTTTGTGTTTATCTCTATAAAATTTTTTACTATAATCTATAGAGTATAGTAAAGAATTATCAATATCTTTAATTGCATTTAATATTATTGAAGATCCTCCGCCTGCTGCTACACCAATTTCTAATATCTTTTTTGGTTTTACCTGTCTAATAATTCCGTTTAAAAATTTTCTTTCAAGATATGTCATCTCACTGATTTTATTTCCTATTGTTTCATAATCTAAAATATTATTGATTTCATCAACTATATAATTTTCAAAATTTTCAGGATAATTTATTTCCATAATTTATAATACTCCTATTATATTAAATTATAAATTAAAAGTTATAATATATCAATAATTAATTTTTTATTATATTCCTAATTTAAGATAATTTGAAAAATGAAATGCTTTGCTGAAGTTTTTCTGCTCTTCCAAAAAGATTTTTAGATAAATTATTAGAATCTACAGCTAAAGCCGCATTTTGAGTTGTGGCACTTTCCATACTGTTTATTGCTGTGCTTATTTGATTAACTCCTGACTGCTGTTCTAATGCTGTATGGGATATGCTTTCCATCAAATTAGAAGTTTCCCTCACTTTATTTTGAAGTTCTTCAAATAATTCCTGAGATTTTCTTGCAGTTTGTGTGGCATTATCAATTTGCTGTGCTGTATTATCAACTAAATTAGTAATATCTTTTACAGAAGCCTGAGTAGTTTGTGCTAGGTTTCTTACTTCGCTTGCTACAACAGCGAAACCTTTTCCTTGATCTCCAGCTCTTGCTGCCTCTACCGAAGCATTAAGTGCAAGTATATTAGTTTGGAATGCTATATCTTCTATTATTTTTGTAATATCTTTTATTTTTTCACTTGATTTATAAACTTCTTCTATATTTGAAGATGTTTCAGTGATTATTTCAGCAGCTTCTCCTATATAGCTTATAGATTCATTCATCATATCTTTACCATTAACAGCATTTTCTGTTGATGATTGTATAGTAGAAACTATTTCTTCTACACTTGCTGCTGTTTCTTCTAAGCTGGAGGCCTGCAATTCTGTTCTTGATGATAATTCGCTGCTGCTTTCCATCATATTTTGAGATGATGTTAATATTTCTTTTGAAGCTTCATTTACTTCATTGATAACTTCAGATAATTTTTCGCTCATTATATTAAATGTTTTTTCCAATTTTCCAAATTCATCTTTTCTTTCTTTTTTAATTTCTTTAACACTTATATAGCCTTCTGATATATTTTGAGCCTGTTTCATTATACTGTCTAAAGGAGACATAGTTTTCTTTATATATAAAAGCGTGAATGTATTTATACAGATTATAGATAATATTTTATTATCCATAGCCATAGTTAAAGTCCAAGGTAATTGTTCTAATCTAGTATAAACAGCAGTTCTTGAACTAGTTTTTGATTTATAATTTATTATACCGTTTGATTTATTTTCTCTTTTTATAAGATTAAAATATCCGCTTCCATCTTCATTTATATAGTCAAAAGTATCTGCCACTATAATTCCTTCATTGTCTAATGCAAATAATCTTCCTGTCTCATCTAGTTTTAATTGTTTTAATTTATTTATGAGTTCCTGCCAATTTATTGTCATATATATAGAGCCTATTAAATTATTATTAGCATCTCTCACTCCGGATATTAATGTAAGCGACCATTTATTATCATCACCGTATTTTAATATTTTGCTTCCGTAAGCGGTATCATAATTGTTTTGCTTAAAATTTTCCCATATACCCGGTCTTAAATCCTGTATATTTTTTCCTATTTCAATATGTTTGGCATTATCCAACACGATTCCATTAGTATCCGTTACGCCTATATCCAAAGAGAATGGATTGATGGCTTCAAATTTCTGTAGAGTTTCATTTAATTGTATATTTGCATTAGTACTGTAGCTGTTTAATAGATAATTAATTACGGCAGGTGTTATAGCATAAGTTTTTATAAGTGTTTTATTTTCAAAAAGCCAAGAATCCATCATTGACTTATATCCTTCTATTGTGCTTGAGAAACCTGAAAATGTTGTCTTGCTTACTCCGACAAATGCTCTATAGGATAATACAATTATAGTAATAATTAGAAATATCGTAGTTATTATGCTTATAGTTAATGGCATTTTAAATCTTATAGAATGTCTTCTTTTCATAATTTTACTCCATTTAATTATTATTTTTTTTATTTCTATGTTAAAATATAATTCATATTAGTGTCAAAAAATGACATATATTTTTTATGCAATAGTAAAATAGGAATTATTTTTTTTAAAGATGCTTGATGCTTGATGCTTGATGCTTGATGCTTGATGCTTGATGCTTGATGCTTGATGCTTGATGCTTGACATAATTTACCTTGATTAATTATGTGTTATTATA
>CASGDY010000166.1 GCA_949300355.1 uncultured Brachyspira sp. | reverse complement strand
TTGTATACTGTAAAACATAATATTTATATAAATAAGTATATTATATTTATTTATAAAATTTAAAAAATTATAAATTATTAGTTTTTCTATAGTATATAAAAAATATAAAAGAAAAAATGCTTGTTAAAATTTCAGCTGTTGGAAAAGAAAGCCATACTCCTGTCATATTAAAAATACTTGATAAAATAAATATAGAAGGCATTATGAATATAAAGCCTCTTAATATAGATATTATAAATGATGGTTTGGCTTTATCCATAGCAGAAAAATATACGCAAGTTATAATATTATATCCAACAAATATAAAAGCTGTGAAATAAATGCGAAGTCCATTAACAGATATTTTCTGAAGCTCCTCAATATTATCTCTATTAAAAATTGAAGTTATTTCATTTGCAAATACAAAAGTGATTATATAAACTACAATAGAAATGCTTGCTGATAAAATTATAGAGTATTTATATATTTTATTTATATTTGTTTCATTATTATAATTCATACTTATGATAGGCTGAATTCCTTGTCCCATACCTGTGAATATTGCTATGATTACTAATGCGATATTTGCGGTTATACCATAAGCTGCAACTCCTACATTACCGGCAATATTCAATATTATTATATTAAAAGCTATCATAACAAAAGCTGATGATAATTCTGTTATAAGAAAAGATATTCCAAGAGAAGATATTTCAAAAAATTTTTTAAAACTTATATTAGGCTTAACAATAAAAAATGTATTTTTCTTTTTTATGAACAATGTTGACAATATTAATATACTTACAATAGGAGAAAAAACTGTTGCAAGTACAGCTCCGAATATTCCCATATTAAAAGGAAATATAAATATATAATCAAAAACTATATTAAATAAACTTCCCATAAGCATAGCTATCATAGCCAGTCTTGGATGATTATCATTTCTAACGAATCCTAAAAGTACATTATTGAGCATGAACATAGGTGAAAATAAAAGTATCATCTTTATATATGTATCTGTCATAGTATGTATATTATCTCTGGCACCTAGAATATATGCTATATGCGATGTAAATAAAATGCTTACAGCTATAAACAAAACAGATATTATTAATATATAAATCAAAGAGTTAGTGAATATAATATTAGCTTCATTATTTTTATTCTGAGTTTTTAATATTGCATATTTAGTAGCAGATCCCATACCAAGCATTAATCCAAGTCCATTGACTAAATTGAAAATTGGTATAGCTATATTTAAAGCTGTAAGTCCGTCAGAGCCTATTCCTCTTGCTACAAAGAAAGTATCAGCGAGTATATAGCATGACAATCCTATCATACCAAGCACATTAAGTGATACATATTTAATAAACATATTCAATACATTCATAAAAATACCCCATAATAAAAAAACGTTTGCGTTCATACTTTCTAAGGCCTACGGTATGAATACAAACGTTTAAAAAAATTTATCCGGCGACAAATTTTATTATTTTTATAGATATTTCTAATTATATACAAAAAATATTATAAGTCAAATATAATGCTTTAATTACATACCCCGCCCTTTTATATTTTTTACTTATTTTAAAAATAAATAATTTAATTTTTCTTTTTTGCTTTATTTATAAAAGCATGCCCGCCCAAGTGTTGATTAGATAATGAATCTATTTAAACGCACGTTTAGCTGAATTTTTATTCTTGATTCATTTGCAATTAATAATTAAATCAATATTTATAGTTTTGCTTACCGTGCGGTGGAGAGATTAATAAATTTATTTTAAACTAGGGTGGGGTGCTATAAATTCTAATTTGATAATAAAAAAATTGAAAGTTAAAATTGAAAATTGTAACTATAAATATAAAGGGTGGGGGATTAAAAAAATCTATATATTATAGGATGAATGTATTGATATATATTCCTGAGTCAAATCAGTAAAATAATAATAATCTTCGTATTTTGTGTTGTATCCCAAATCTATAGTTATATAATTTTCTTTTCTTTCTGTGTCAACATTATATTTATTTATTGTACCATTTTTATAAATCTCTTCATCATTGACATATAGAGATAGATTATTTATATTAATATTGCAATTACCTAAAACAGATAATATCTTTTCAAAATTAGGATTTTTAGAAAGAAATAAAATTTTCACTAGATTTGAAGTTGCTATTTTTTTTGCTACATCAAAAGCATTACTTTGAGTTTTAGCCCTTTTTACAGAAACTATCATAGTTTTTGTAATGCCTTCTCCGTCAAGTATTATCATTTTTGCAAGATAAGCACATATTTCATCTAATTTGTATTTTAACTCTTTGAATAATTTTTTATTTTTTTCCGTAAGTATTTTATTATTTAAAGCTCCATTAGCCATAATAAGAGCCATATCGTTTGTAGATGTTTCTCCGTCCACAGATATTCTATTTAAAGTTTTATCTATTGATTCTCTGAATGCTTTGTCCAAAGTTTCTTTTTCTATATTAAGATCTGTGAATATAAAAAGAAGCACAGTTGCCATATTAGGATGTATAATAGAGCTTCCCTTTGCAACAGCATAAAAATTAGCAGTTTTTCCTGAAGCTACTTCTAATTGAGTAGTATATATTTTATCAAATTTATCTCTGGTTTGAATTGCTTTAGAAATATTATCAAAATTATTATTGAAATGTTTATTTGATATATCAATAGCTTTTTTAATCTTTTCTGTTTCAAGCGCCACACCTACAATTCCTGTAGAAGCCATTAATATATTATCTTTTTTTATATCAAATTTTTCAGAAGCATGTTTAACTATGTCTAAAACATCATCATAGCCTTTTTTACCTGTTAAAGCATTGGCTATTTTACTATTAACTATTAATAATTCTATATTATTTTTATCGTTTTTTTTAGAAAATATAATAGGAGCAGCCTGAAAATTATTTTGAGTATATACAGCAGATACAACGCTAGGCGGATCGCTTTTAATTATTGCCAAATCATAATCATTATTTTTAAGCCCTGATTTCATTGCAGCAGAAGAAAATCCCAGCGGCATATCATACATTAAATAAATCCTCCTCTTCCGGATCGGCATCATCCTCTATTCTTTTTACTTTTCTATTTTCATAATTGATTCTTTTTCGCACAAAAAATCTTGTATTCTTTCCGTTTTGTCTTTCCTGTATAATTCCAAAAGTACCAGACCCAAGATAAACTATTTTATCTTCTTCTTCCATATCAGAAATATTATTCTCTTTTATTTCATTTAATATACATTCAAAATGTGCTAACTCTCCGCTAGCATTATGTCTTATAGCCTCTTCTATTATATAAATCGGTTCATTACATATAGGACATATAGGTCTTTCAACATCTTCTCTCATACGTTTTTTAAGATAGCTCTTCTCATATTCCTCTATGCTTTTTTCCTGATATTTATATTGATTATTATATTTTTTTTTATAGAAATTATTTTTATTTTTTTTATTATTATAAAATTTCTTATTGCTTTCTTTATTATTATTATTAAATTTTTTGAATTTTTTCTCTGACATCATAAACCTTTTGTATAATAAAGCAATACTTATCTATGAAAGTATTGCTTTAATCATATAATTAATTATTCATCAAAATCATCATCATAATCATCTTTATCATCATAATCATCATCGTAATCATCATAATCATCATCGTAATCATCATAATCATCATAATCATCGTCGTCGTCATCATCGAAGTCGTCATCGAAGTCGTCATCAAAATCATCATCAAAATCATCTATATCATCATCGTATTCGTCATCATCATCATAATCATAGTCATCATCGTCATCGAAGTCATCGTCATCATCAAAATCACCGTCATCATCATAATCATCTTCATCATCATAATCATCATCGTAATCATCATAATCATCATCGAAGTCATCATCATGTTTGGCAAAATAGCCATTATTTAATATATTAAGTTCGTCTAAAAAAAAGATAGATCCTAATTCTTCCATCATTTGCTCCATAATTCATAATTTTAAAGCTATAATAATACATAAGTTTTTTTTGTCAAGTATAAATATATTTAAATTTCAAAAATTATTTAATATATAAGATGTTTAGTGTTTTTTATAATTTCATATTTACATAATTAATATTAATATTAAAATTTATAAATTATATTTGATTTATTATGTAATAAAGTATATACTTGTAAAAAATACAATATTTGAGGATAGTATTATGGATGATAAAAAACTATTAAATTTCATAAAAACAACATCAAATTTACCATTAATAAAGATAGATAGAGATAAATATTTAGCGAAAGAGTTTGCTGTAGAGTATCCTAAATTATTGCCATTGATTTTGGATAAAGGTGCTTATGATGCCGGAGTACCTGATAATTATATAGAGAAAGTATCTAAAAATGCTATCAAATATGAAGTGGGTAAATCTACAACAATGTCTTTCTTATCAGGCTTACCTGGCGGACTTGTAGGTGTTGGAGCTATACCGGCGGATGTGGCTCAATTTTTGGGACATGCTATAAGAATAGCACAAAAACTATGTTATATAGCTGGAATGCCTAGTTTTTCTTTTGGTGATGAAATGACAGATGAAGAGGCTTATTTAGTAGCTGTATATTTAGGTGTTATGTTTGAAGATAAAGAAGCTATCTTGGCTTTAAACACAATAGGTAAAGTTTTAGGTACTGCAGCAGCTAAAGTAAACTTTGCCGTAACATCTATAATAGGGTATTCTGTAATAGCTTCCTTACTTCCTAAATTAGCAACTAAACTTGGTTCTGGTGTTTTTGCTAAAACTTTTGTGAAGGCTGTCCCTATAATAGGAGGTGCAGTATCCGGCAGTATTACCTATGTAAATTTAAATTCTATGTCATATAAGCTATATAAAAAATTAAAAGAAAGCAGAGCATCTATAGGACAACAATAAAAAATTATATAATAAAAAAGGTTAATAATTTATAATACATCAATGATAGCTATTAATTAGTTATTTTATCAAGTTGTTTAAAATAGTTGCTAAAAAACCCGTAGAAGCTAAAGTTACTACGGGCTCACTATTTTTATTTATTGAAATCTAATTGACTTCTAATTATTTATCTTGTAATACTGCTATTGCAGGTAATTCAATTCCTTTTATAATAAAATCAAAATAGTTCGCTAAAAAACCCGCAGCAACTAAAGTTACTACGGGCTCACTATTTTTATTTATTGAAATCTAATTAAATATATTACTTATCTTGTAATACAGCGATACCTGGAAGCTCAATTCCTTCAAGGAACTCTAAAGAAGCTCCGCCGCCTGTAGATACATGAGTCATCTTATCAGCAACACCAGATTTATTAACAGCAGATACACTGTCGCCTCCTCCTATGATACTTACAGCTCCGGAATTAGCGATGAATTTAGCTACTTCAAAAGTACCTTTAGCAAAATTAGGCATTTCAAATACACCTAATGGTCCATTCCAAACAACTGTTTTTGCATTTTTAAGTATTTCTTCAAGCTCTCTTAAAGTTTTAGGTCCAACATCCATACCCATCCAGCCGGCAGGTATAGCATTAGAATCTACTGTTTTAAAATTAGCATCATTATCAAATTTATCAGCTATAACATTATCAACAGGTAGATATAAAGTTTTATTTAATTCTTTAGCTTTATCCATAATTTCTTTAGCAGTAGCAATATAATCATCTTCGCATAAAGAAGTACCTATTTCTAATCCTTTAGCTTTGAAGAAAGTGTAAGCCATACCGCCTACAACGATTAAAGTATCAACTTTGTTAAGTAAGTTTTTAAGTACAGAAATTTTTGAAGAAACTTTAGCTCCTCCTATTATAGCAGCAAATGGACGAGCAGGATTAGCAACAGCATCGCCTAAGTATTTAATTTCTTTTTCCATTAAGAAGCCAGCAACAGCGGGCATACCAGCTTTAGCAGATACTATACCAGCAGTAGAAGCATGTGCTCTGTGAGCAGTACCGAAAGCATCATTAACATAGACATCAGCTAAATCAGCTAATTGTTTAGAGAATGCAGCATCATTTTTCTCTTCTTCAGCATGATATCTTAAATTTTCTAATAATAATACATCGCCTGCTTTTAATTCAGCAGCTTGTTTTTTTACCTCTTCACCTATACAGTCTTTAGCAAATTCAACTTTATTGTTAGGAAGTTTAGTTTTTAAATAATCATAAACTGGTTTTAAAGAGTATTTAGGATTTGCTTCGCCTTTTGGTCTTCCTAAATGGCTCATAAGTATTAAACAAGCACCTTGAGAAAGTATATATTCAATAGTAGGCATAGCAGCATCTACTCTTGTAGTGTCTGTGATTTTAGAGCTTGTTTCTTTATCGAGAGGTACATTGAAATCAACTCTCATTATGACTTTTTTACCTTTAATGTCTATATCTTTTACTGATTTTTTCATTATGAACTCCTTATTATTGCTATGCTCGCCTCCGCCTATAATCAGCAAATAAATAAATTTATTTGCTGGCTCTGGCTCGCTTTTTTTTTATTATTGCTATGCTCGCCTCCGCCTATAATCAGCAAATAAATAAATTTATTTGCTGGCTCTGGCTCGCTTTTTTTTATTATTGCTATGCTC
>CASGDY010000165.1 GCA_949300355.1 uncultured Brachyspira sp. | reverse complement strand
CCTTTAGTAGTTGCTATTCCGTTTTCATCTGTAGTAGCTCTTGCTAAAACTCTGTTGAAGTCATCTCTTATTTCTACTTCAGCTCCTTCAACAGGCATTCCTGTTTTTAAATCAGTTACAAATATAGTGTTTGAATCGCCTGAGAATTTACCTGTTAATCCCATAGATGTTATTTGTATCTGTGAAGCTGTGGAATAATCGTACTGACTTTGATATCCTGTTTTACTATCAAACTTTATAGATAAAAGTCCGTACTGCTTATTATTCATATAATTAGTTAAATATAATGCTGTTGTAATATATCTGTTTCTTTCAACATTTGGAGTATATTCTGTAGTATTATTGTAACCGAATAAATTTTTATATTGATTTGTATATCTTCTAAATTCAGGAGTTTCATCATATCTGTATACTTGTTTATTTACAAATAGGAAAGGTATGATATTTTCTTTATCAACATATCTGCTTTGTATATTTATAGTATTAGGGTTCATTACCTGTACAGGAAGTTTTATTCCTTCATAAGATTCAACAACTCCCATTCCTGAAGGTATAGAAACGCTTGGGTTATAATCAGCAACATTTAAAGTGATATTTTGTTCCTGAGCCAAAGTCTGTCCGTAAGCGTCTTTTAAACTTCCATTAATTTTTATATTATATGTAACATTAGGATTGAATCTTAATTGATAAAGTGAAAAACTTTTAGATGCCCAAGAGTTCTGCTGAATTTCTTCTTCTGTAGGAAGCTGAATTGCAGGAGTGATTTCAATATTTCTTATTAAATCAGCCCATTCAACTCTTGTACTGAACTCTAATTTAGGAGCTTCAGGAGAATATGATGCTGTTACAGTTTGCTCGCTGTTTCCGCTGAAATAGAATTCATCATGTGTAGAAAAATTAAAGCTTTTAGCATTTGCTGTGCCTAAATCGCCATTAACAGCAGCAAGTCCTTCTTCTACATATACTGTTATCTCATCATTTTTAGCTAAAGCTTTTTTAGGTTTTATAACTAATACTTGTTCTAATTGGTATTCGTTAGTTTCCCATTCTCTTAAATCTTCCAATCTTGCATATCTTACATCAAAATCTATATTTCTGTAGGTATTGCTTGAAATTAATTCTATATTTTCTTTGGCACTTTCAAGATATATAGGCATATTATAATAAACAACTATATTTACATCAGTAGCCAAATCAGACTGTCTGTCATAAGGTGAGCTTTTTTGCATTATAGGCCTTAAAGTATTAAAAGTCCAAGTATAATCATTTTCTAATACATCGCCTGTAAGTTCGCTTTTTATTCCTTTTTTAAGCGTAACTTCGATAGCTGTATTGTCTGGTAAAGGCTCGCTAGGGTAGAATGCTAATGTATTAATAGAAAGCCATTTATATGTACCTTTGACATCTATATTAAAATTGAAATATTGATTAGTTACTTCTTTAATAGCCTGTAAAGCTACCATTTGCTGATTGAATGTAACTGTTATTGCTTCATAATTTGCTCTGCTTGTATTTTCCCCTATTGGAGTAGTCCTATCAATAGCCACTGCTGCAAACATACTAACTCCTGTTATCATTGTTAAGATTAATGACATTATCATAATACAGTAAATAGTTTTTAGTTTTACAATAAGTTTTCTCATAAAGGCTCCAGAAACGATATTTTTATATTGTAATGTTATACCATAAATAATTTTAAAGTAAACTATTAAAAGTAAAAAATATTTTATATTAAAGAATATAGTTTTACTTAAAAATTACATACAGTTATATAAAACTAAAGTAAAATAAAAAAGTTGTATATTTTATTTAAACTATTTTTATAATTTTTAGTATTGCCAATATTATTTTATAATTCTATTAAAAAAGAGCCTTCATAAAAATTAATTTATAAAGACTCTTTTTTATTATTTTTTTTATATATTATTCTTTATTATACTATAAACAGAATTAATAAACCTTTTATTTAATTTTAAAGGATTTGTTTTTATAGGCTGCAGCTCATCGCTTTCATCATAGAAAATAATATTATTTAAATTGACATCTTCATCAGGCTCAATTCCAAAATACATATAGTCAAATGTAATATGTGCTGAAATTTGTAAATAATTATCTTTTAAAATATATTCACTGTAGCCTCCTCCGTCTTCTGTTTCACCTCTTGCAAAATCATATTTATTTGCAAGTGACATCAAAGTTCCGGCTTTAACGGTCACTCCTTCAAATGCAGTTAGCTCATCATCTATAATATCTTTTTCTTCTATAGTTTCATAATTAAAATTAAGCTGTTCTATAGGCTGATTAATTTCATAATCTGTTAATTGCTGTTTCCATTTATTTAAAGTATTTTCATCTAATTCTATAGGGTGAACTAAACTAATATTTTTCTTATTTGTATTTTCAAGTTTATATTCTTTTTCATCGGCAGTATTGAAAGTGCCGTCTTCCATATATCTAAAACTTTCAATTAATTTATTATCATCATCATAAACACCCCAAATTAATTTTAAGGCAAATATATTCATAATGCTATTATTGACAAATACATTCTTGAAACTTTCATAATTCCATTTTCTGCCGTTCATTAAAACTCTTTGAAGTCTTATTTTCTGAGATTGTATTAAAGTTTTTATTTCTTTTTTTAGATTACTAAATTCTTTTTTAACTAAATCTGCCGCTCTCTTATCATCTTTGCTATTTGGGGCAGGAAGTGATTTGATAATTTTATTTTTTTCATCATCATTGATTGTTAATTCTAAATTATTATTGATATTTAAAGTAAATGTTCTGTTTGCCTCTCCTCCATAACTTAGGACTTTATTTCCTTTTCTGTCAAAACCAAAATCAGAAATAATTCTGTCAGAAAGTTCATCAGTAGAAATCTCTAAAATATCTGCAGCATTTTTCATAGTTTCGTTTGCAGTTTCTTTAATTTTTGCAGTAGGTGCTTTTCTTGTTAGATTATCAACCAATATTAAAGCATAATTTTTGCCGTTTAATGCAATACATTTTACAATAAATACTCCTAATATAGTTCTTGATCCCTTAGCAAATTCTTTTATTAATGTATATACTGCATCAATTTTTGAATTATCAGAGTATATACAATAAGGTATTAAAATATTTTTTTCTTTACTGTCATAATTAGTATCTTTCCAATAATTGAATATATCATTTAATACTTTTTCAAAAGAGTTAGTTTCTAATAAATCAGCGAGCATATCACAGTCTTTAAGTCTTGCAGGTTCTGTTAGATTCATATACTCCATTAAAATATATTTAATGATTCTTTCATCTGCCTCATTGCCATTTTTATATAATACTTTATATAATTTTATATTCTCTAAAAACTTAATACTGTTTTCATAACTTGTATTATAGTATGTATTAATAAATTCGATTGCTTCATCAACACTATTAAATTTATCGCCGTATTTTTTTAAGTTCCAATTTTTTAGTATTGTTTTTAAAGCTCCTTTTAAATCTGAAGCTCTTACCTTATCAATAGCTTTTTCAACATATTCCCTTGTTATATTTTCATTATTAGATATGAGTTTTAAACAAACTCTTTTAACTTCTACTTTTTTAGTGCTTTCAAGAACTGTATAAACTAAATTAAAATTATTATAATTGAAATTAGGATTATATGCCCATTTTAATATATCTAAAATAGCCAATTTTTCATTGCTTAATTCTTTTTTAATGAAATTTGTATCATCTAATATATTTTTTAATTCTTCACTGTAATTTTCTAATAATAAATCTTTTAAAGTTTTTGTATTATCTTTTTCATCTGTTAAATCATTATATAATGATGGAGGCGGCACATAGTCGTTACCATAATCATAATAGTATGAAAGAAGAACTTCTTTTAATGTTATATTTAATTCTTCATTATTTATAAGCGAATCAACAATTTCTCTGAATGTTTTTGAAGTTAGGGCATATTGAGTTTCTATGTATTTTCTAATTCCAATCTGTATGGTTAAATGTTTTAATACATCTACACAGAATTTTTTAGCTGATTTTGTTTCTTTGCATAAATCTTCAAAATTAAATAAAGCAAATGCATACATTATATCTGTGTTTAAATTAATTTCAGGGTATGTTGCTCTAAATCTGTAATGTCTGTTTGAAGAATTTTTTCCTGTAAAACCATCTATTAAATCGTTGAATAATTTATTTTTATCTTTATCAAATACATCTTCTAAATTTTTAATATTATTAGATATTTTATTAACATCTCCGCTATCTTGCTTTTTTAAACATTTTAAAATTATACTAGGTATTATTTGATAGCATAATTTAAATGTTTCTAAATCAAAATTATTATCATTATGCTCTAGTAAAATTGCACTAAATAAAATAAATATGATTTTTATATCTTGTCTTGTTATATAATTTTCTGATTTTAAAAGATTATATAATTTATAAAAAGATTCTTTATCATTTAAATAAAGTTTTTTGAAATTATGAACTTTATCTATATAAAAATAATCATTAAAATGTTTAGCAATAACTGAAAAATAATTCGGAAAATCAAGTTCTTTATATATTTTATCAATCATTTTATATCTATCTGAAAAAGAATCTCTATTTACATAAGTTCCAAAGTCTATATTAATTTCTATAATTAAAGATTCATCATTGTTTAATATTTCTACAAATTTATCTCTTAATGATTTATGTTTATTTATAATAGGAGCAATAACATTTAAAGCATCAATTTTATTCGGCATATAGTCTAATGCTTTGATAATAATGTCTATATATTTATCTTCAGTGTTTGCCATAGCACATAATGCAAATAATGGTATAACTGCATCTCTATCCATATTTTTAAATATTTTTTCTGCATCTTTAGAATTTATTATATCTACATATTTATTAACATATTCAGTAAACTCTTTATTGAAATACTCATTTAATAATTCAAATATTTTATGTATAGGTCTTTGAAAAGCCATTAGTCTGCATACAGGTGATTTATATGTGCTGTAATTTATATTCTCTAATGCTTTTTCTAAATTTCCAAATAATATTAAAGATGGAAGTACAAGACTTTCTCTGTGCTCTTTTTTCTTATGTTCATTATAATAATATATTTTTAATAAGTGTTTGTATCTGTCTTTTAATTTTTGATTATCTTCTTCTATTTCACAGTAGCATTTAATTATATCATTCATTTTATAAGCTAATGGATATCCCCAAATAGGTATTGATGTGAAATTTGTATTTGCTTCAGCCTGCTTCATAGGCATTCTTACATCAACATAAAATTCTTCCAATTTCTTTTCTAAGTCCATAAAAATCCTCTATTTATATAGTATTGAAATAAATGAAGTTATATCACATATAATTTTTTAAGTAAATAATAAAAGTAAAAATATTTTAATTATAAAATACTTTATGACAATATTATTTACTTTTAAAATTATATACTTATTATAAAACTTAAGTAATATAAAAAGGTTATATATATTTTTTAAACTATTTTTCTATTATAATGCATATTTAAATTCTGTTTTTGAGCATCATTTTGTATTTCTATTATACTTTGAGCAAAATTTATATTATCATTCAAGCAAGGACATAATATGAAATCTTTAATATTGTATTTATTTATGGATTCTTCTCTGTATTCAATATCTATTTCATAAATAGTTTCTGAATTATCTATTGTGAATGCCAAAGGATATATTATTAATTTTTCGCCATTATATTTTTTTATTATATCTATAGTTGATGGTTCAAGCCATTCAATTTTTCCTATTTTTGACTGATATGAAAGAACAATATCTTTGAAATTTAATCCGGCATTATAAAGTTTTTCTCTTAATATCTGAACATTATAATTACATTCATGTTCATAAGGATCGCCTTTATCAGCATACATCTTAGGTATAGAATGAGCAGAAAATATTAATATGTATTCTTCTGCATTTTTATCGGCAATAGTATTTTTTATTAATTGTACTATAGAATCATCATAATATTCATTGTCATAGTATCTGTCTATTATATTGATTTTAGGATTATATTTTAATTTTTTCATAGCTTTATAAACGCTTTCTAAAGATGATTTTACTGTAACTTCTGAATATTGAGGATACATGCTGAATAATATAATATTATCTATATTCTTTTCTTTTAACTCTTTTAATACATCGTAAGAGTAGGGCGGAGTATAATTCATTATGTATTTATAATCTCTTGAGCTGTCCAATTCATTTAATTTATTTATGAGTTTTTCAGTATATTCATTTATTGGAGATTTTCCTCCTATAGCTTCATAATGCTTTATTACATCAGGTCTTATTTTGTTTACTATCTTTTTGGCTATCATACCTCTTATAAAACTATTTTTTATATTTAGTATATAATAGTCATTAAACATATTTACTAAAAAAGTATTTATTTCATCAAAATTTCTAGGCCCTCCCATGTTTAGAAGTATAGTTGTTTCTTTTTTATTACTCATAACATATAATCCTTATTAATAATATTTATTATTAAATAATAAGTATTTTTTGATTATTAGTCAATAGCTGTTTGAAAAAATTATATTAAAAAATGTTATTTTTATATAAAAGTTATTTTATTAATATTTGTAATGAGTTTAGATATTATTGTATGTTTAAAAGCATATAATAAT
>CASGDY010000164.1 GCA_949300355.1 uncultured Brachyspira sp. | reverse complement strand
TTTATAAAATAAAAAAATATTATTGAATTTTGTAAAATTATTATTATAATCTTTAAAAAGTTTTAAATATTTATTGAAAATAAAAATTTATTCAAGCATTTAATTATTAATTTATAAAAAAGGATTTCAAATGGATAAAGTAAATATAAGTATTATAGGTGTAGGAAGAATGGGTCAATTCCATTTAAATGTTGTACACCAAATAAATAATATAAATTTATCAGGTATATACGATGCTGATGAAAATCATTTAAACGAAATATCACAAAAACACAATATAAGAAAATTTAATAGTTTAGATGAAGCAATAGATAATGCTGATGCTGTTATAATAGCAAGCCCAACAATGTATCATTTTGAAATAGCAAAGAAAGCTGTAGAAAAAGGAAAGCATGTATTAGTAGAAAAACCAATGACCGAAACTTATGCTCAAGCCTTGGAATTAGAAGAAATCGTTAAACAAAAAAATGTTATACTTCAGGTTGGTCACGTTGAAAGATTTAACGGTGCTGTACAGGAACTTCATCATATAATAGAAAAACCTTATTTAATAGAAGCTAGAAGATTAGCTCCTTTTACTCCTCGTATTACTGATGTAGGCGTTGTATTTGATATAATGATTCATGATTTAGATATAGTTACTTCTTTAGTGAAAAAACCAATAGTAAGATTTGCAGCAAGCGGAAAAAGAATCAGAACAAAAAATGAAGATATTGCAAGTGCATTATTAGAATTTGAAGATTCAACTATAGCAACAATAAGTGCAAGCAGAGTAACTCAGGAAAAAATAAGAACTTTAGCTATCAGTACAGAAGAAGCATATTTTATATTAGACTATGCCACTCAAGATATAACTATACATAGACAGGCTGCAAGTCAAAGTAATATAAAAACTTCAGTTGGTATTAATTATAAACAGGAATCTATAATAGAAAGAGTATTTATACATAGAGATAATCCTCTAAAATTAGAAGATGAGCATTTTGCTAATTGCATATTAGGAAAAGATAAAAGATTCGTATCTATTGAAGATGATGTGAACACAATAAAATTAACAGAAGCTATTCTAAAAGAAATTAAAAAAACTTGGTAATAATTTTACTGCACATAACAAATAATTGCCTAGTATAATTATATAATTCAAAAAATTAATCATATAATTATGCTAAGCAATTATAATAATTAGGAGAAAGCAATTTATAGTTAAAAATAATATCTTCCGCCAATACTCATTCTTCCAAATCCAGCTTTATTAATTTTTTCAGGATATCCAAGTTCTTTGCCGTCAGGAACCAGATGAATCCCCCCTCCAAACTCCAATAATATTGCCACATGTTCGCTTACATTAATATTAAAACCTGCTCCTCCCCCAACTTCCCAATAGTACGGAGAAGCAAATAAAAATTTTCCGCTTTTATCAGGATCAAAAGATAAAAAACCGAAACTAAAAAAAGCAAAACCATATCTTGATATACCTATCTCACCTGTATATTCATCGTTATTGCCGAAAGTAAATTTCTGCATAAATCCTAATTGATACATTTGAGGATTATCATCATATATTTTTGAACCTGTTAAAGCCGTATAGCTCTTTATTTGAAAATTATTATACTTCATTATCTTAAAACCGAACTCTATATTGACAGTTGTCTTTATAGAATCAGCACTGCTGAATAATCCTATAGAAAAAAATCTATTATCCAATACAGATTGAAAACCTTTTTTTTCATTATTTTCTTTGTTTTCTTCTGCATGCACTATAGTAAATAAATTAAAAAATAAAATATTTACCATACAAATATATCTTAGTACTTTCATTGTATCTCCAAATACAAAACAAAGGGAAATATAAATAATGCAAAAAATGTTATTATTTTAATTATTATCACTCTGCTCTAATTCTGCTATTTCATCTCCTTCTTTTTCTACTATTTCTTCGCCTTCTTTTATAGTTCTTATTTGAGTAAAGAAATATACATACTTAGCAATAAAAAGTATTACAAGAGCAATTCTAGCATGCAGATTATTTACAAAAATAAATGTAACTATAAGCATAGCACTTACAGGCAAAAGTATAGTGAGTTTAGCTTTTAAAGTCATGGCTCTTGATTTAACAAAACTTTCTAAATATTTTTTATATAGTTTTGTAGACATAAACCAATCATGAAATCTTTTAGAGCCTTTAGCAAAAAAGAAAGATGCAAGTAAAAGAAAAGGGGTTGTTGGAAGTATAGGCACAACTATTCCTACAGCACCTATACCCACAAAAATAAAACCTAAACATATAAATAATATTCTCATATAACACCTTTAAATATCCAATACATTTAAATATTTTTCTTCATATTGCATATCATCATGACAAAAACATGTTTCAAAGCAGCTATAGGACTATGAAAAATCATTCTCTTTCCAGAAAAAATCATTATCTTTTTTATTTTCTCTTTCATATCTTTTTTATAGCAATGAGAAGTACATGCACTGCAAAATGTTTTTGTAGAAATGAATCTGCATTTTGAAGTTCTTTCGCAAGCATAATTATAAACTTCTTCACATTCTTTGCAAATATTTTTACTTCCAAATGTTTTATTATAATTCTTATGATACTCTTTATGATTATGTCTGCAATACAATTTAATCATATAGAGCAGCATATTTTTTTCATAATCTATTTTTCTTTTAATTTTTAAACTATTATTTTGTTTATATTGTTCAATAACTTTCATATTACTAGTTTTCATATTGGGCATCTTATATTTTAAGACACCCAATAAATTTATTTACCCAAAATCAATAATTTAGCAAATTAAAATTTCCAAGTGATACCAGTACTTCCATTGAAAGCCAAACCTCCTTGCTTACTGTTTCCTATACTGTCAATAGTGGTAGCACTTCCTATTTGAGCCTCAAAATACCATTCTAAATTAGGTTTAGGAGTTATATATAATTCTCCATATACCAAATATCCAACCGAATAAAATAAAGGCGGTATTCTTACAGGCTTGGCACTGCTTGCATAAGCATTGATTCCCCCTGTAATCATAGAAAATGATAAAGCAGGTTCCAAATACAATGTAATAAACTCACTTTCAGCAGTAAAACCCACAGGAACTGATATTCCTAAAAACTGAGGTTTTGTAAGATAATATTCTGTACCTCCTATTTCTATTGAAGCTCCTTCACCTGTAAATGCTATATTATGAGCAGTAAAGTCATAATATGGTGCCATTTGAAAACCTGTATCACCTATTGAAAAAGCACCTATAGGATTTGAGGCATCTATATTATATAGTCCAAATTCAGCCCTACCCTCTTTAGTTCCAGCAGGTGTTGTTACATTATATGAAGTACCTGTAAAATCTGCTAAAGAACCTTGATATAATACTCTTATTTGAGGCTCCACTAATATAGGATCTGTTGCCGCTATAAAATAACCTCTCACATCTATACCTATAGAATGAGCTGTAGTATCTTTAGTAAATCCGTATTTACCATTCTCACCTACAGTTCCCATATTTCCCAAATTACCGCCTCCTATTAAATCTCCGCTTCTGCTTTCATTTGCTTTTAATCTATACATACCATATTTAAGATTTACTCTTATTCTGCTGAATATATTGTTTCCAGTATAATATTCTATTCTAGTATCTGTTGAAACCGCTATATCTCCATTATTAACACTTCCGCTTCCTACTCCTATTGTAACAGGTACATTGATTCTCAAGTTATCATTCAATGCTGTTGCTGTTATTATAGGAGTATGTGCCTGCCAGCTTCCTGATACATATTTGAATTGATAACCCAATCCTATACCGAAACTTTCTGTTTTATATCCGAATCCTGCTATTGCTGCCGGTCTGAATGTATTTATTCCGCCTTTAGTACCGCTGTCTAAATTATCAAGCAATACCCCTGCAGTTTCTCCTGATACTCCAACCATAAATCTTAAATTCTCAGTTCCTGCTAATACACCTAATCTATCAAGTCTTATCGTTAATTGATTCTCATCAACCAAAAAATCATTAAAATCTTCTACAACAGTATAACTGAATGCACTATAAGCAGTTATTACTAAAGCTGCTAAAATAAAATATAAACGTTTCATATATAATCCTTTATTTTGTTTATAATTTTTTTAACAACTTTGTATTTTATTAATTCAAATATATTTTTACCCTATCACTATTATCAAACTGTTTTTATAACGGCTTATTTTTAGTATTATTTCTCTCTATAGCCTCCTCTAATAATTTTCCATTAGGATATATTTTTTTGCTAATTTCAATATATTTATTATAATTTTCATTGTCTTTTATTTTAAAATAGTATTGTGATAACCAAACATAAGATAAATATTTCTGATATTTTTCTTTTGAATTATTTAATGCTGAATTAAAATATTCAAAAGCCTTTTTATTGCTTCCGCCTGCTATAGCCGGAGAATGCATATATCCAATAGCTGTACCAAGAAGAGCAAAAAAATTAGAATTATCTTTCTCTAAAATCTTTTTATATATTTCTTTGCTTTTTGAACCAAAAGAAATTTTTTCTGAAAGTCCGCTGTAATAAACTATATAATTCATTAATTCAGACACGCTTATTAAATAATCAATATCATCTGATTTTTCATAATCTGCATTCTCATTTATAACATTCTTCAAATAATTATACTTTTCTTTTTCATTAGTTATACTTTTGGATGTAATAAATGCATATATATTTTTATGAGTTTGTGAATTTCCTTTTTCTATTTCTTTTATATTGTAACTAGAAGAATAATAGCTATTATAAAAATTATTTATTTCTTTAGATTCATAAGAATATATGATATTTGTTATTATAAATAAAATAATTATGTATTTCATTTAAGCCTCTACATAAGTTAGTATATATATCTAATTTGTTAGTATATTCTAACATTTAAATAAAAAAAATCAATAGCCAAAATAAATAAAACATTTTATTTTATAATTTTTTATAATTCAAAATAATAAAAAAAACACATTAAATAGTATTTTAATAATTGAAAAAAAAACTATATTGATATATCATTACTTCAAATAAAAATTTGATTAAATAATAAATTTCATTGGAGGAAATATGGCTGTATCTAAGAAAAAAGCAGCAGTAAAATCTTCATCAAAAAAGGTTTCTAAAGCTGCTAAGAAAACAGTTGTTGACAAAAAAGCTGCATCTAAGAAAGCTGCTAATGTAAAAAAAGCTTCAAAAACTGCAGAGAAAAAAGTAATTGCTCCTAAATATTATGTATCAGAAACACCATTAAAAAGTGCTGATAAAGAAATATTTGCTGCAATGAAAAATGAGTATAAGAGAGAAGTTAATGGCTTTGAACTTATAGCTAGTGAAAATATAGTTTCACGTGCTGTTATGGAAGCACAAGGCTCTATATTTACAAATAAATATGCTGAAGGCTATCCGTCAAAAAGATATTACGGCGGATGCAGTGAGGTTGATATTGTAGAAGATTTAGCAAGAGAAAGAGCTAAAAAATTATTCAAAGCTCCTTTTATAAATGTACAGCCGCATTCCGGTTCTCAAGCTAATATGGGTGTTTATATGGCAGTTCTTCAGCCGGGAGATACATGCTTAGGATTATCACTTGATTCTGGCGGACATTTAACTCATGGTAAAAATGTTAATTTCTCAGGAAAAATTTATAATTTCCAACACTATAATGTTAGTAAAGAAACTATGCAGATTGATTATGATGAGCTTAGGGATACTGCAAAAAAACTTAATCCTAAATTAATCGTTGCAGGCGGAAGTGCTTATCCTAGATTCATTGACTTCAAGAAATTCAGAGAGATAGCTGATGAAGTTGGTGCTTTATTAATGGTAGATATGGCTCATATTGCAGGACTTGTTGCTGCTGGTGTTCACCCTAGCCCTGTTCCTCATGCTCATTTCGTTACAGGTACTACCCATAAAACTTTGAGAGGTCCTAGAGGAGGATATATCATTTCTACTGAAGAAGATTTAGCTAAAAAAATAGATAAAACTATATTCCCTGGCATACAAGGCGGTCCTTTAATGCATGTTATAGCTGCTAAAGCCGTATGTTTTAAAGAGGCTTTAGATCCTAAATTCATTAAATATCAGGAACAAGTTGTAAAAAATGCTGAAGCTATGGCTAATATGTTCCTTGCTAAAGGATATGAATTGATTTCAGGCGGTACTGATACTCATTTAATATTAGTTGATGTAAAAAAATCTAAAGGCATAACTGGTCAGCTTGCTGAAACTATTTTAGATAAAGCACATATAACTATAAACAAAAACGGTATACCTTATGATACTGAATCTCCAATGGTTACAAGCGGAATAAGATTAGGTACTCCTGCTATAACTACAAGAGGATTAAAAGAAAAAGATGTTATGGAATTAACTCAGTATATAGATGAAGTTCTAAGCAATAGTAATGATGAAAAAATGATTAATGCTGTTGGTAAAAAAGTAGCTGCTCTATGTAAAAAATTCCCTATGTATAAATTTATAGCTGATATGTAAATTATATAATAGCATAAAAGGGAAGCTGATAACTTATCAGTTTCCCTTTTTTATTCTTATTTTTTTAATATTATTTTCTATTATAATATTAAATAATTTCTATATAATTAAATATTTCATCTATTCTATTTAAAA
>CASGDY010000163.1 GCA_949300355.1 uncultured Brachyspira sp. | reverse complement strand
TACAAACGCATACATTCAGCTTTAAATTATGATACACCTATGTTATACTTTAAGAAATTAAGGAATACTTAAATGCAATATGTTTGGCACCCGTGCAATTTATATATTTTTAGTATATTGAAATAAAATGTTTTATGGTTATAATATAAATTTATAAGCTTAATTTTAGGGTTATGTATGTACTTAGAATCTATTAATACTCCTTCTGATATAAAAAAATTAGATATAGAAGAATTAAAATTATTATCTTCAGAGATAAGAGAATTTTTAATAAATAATGTATCGAAGACAGGCGGACATTTAGGAAGTAATTTAGGAGTAGTAGATTTAACTTTGGTGCTTCATTATTTATTTGATTCGCCTAAAGATGCTTTTATATTTGATGTTGGGCATCAGTCATATACTCATAAAATTCTTACAGGAAGAAAAGATAAGTTTAACACTTTAAGAACTTACGGCGGTTTATCAGGTTTCCCCAAAAGAAGCGAATCAGAACATGATATTGAAGAAACAGGACATTCATCTACTTCATTATCATTTGCTTACGGGCTTGCATGTTCAAAAGAGCTTTTAGGACTTAGAGGTGATGTTATAGCTATTATAGGAGACGGTGCTATGACAGGCGGAATGGCTTTGGAAGCTATGAATAATATTGCAAATACAAATACAGATATAATAATTGTTTTGAATAATAATGAAATGTCTATAGGTAAAAATATAGGTGCTGTATCTAAATTTTTAAATACCACATTAAATGACAGTTTAGTTCAGGAAGCATCAGAGAAGGTGAGGGGACTTGTATCAACTTTACCTTTCGGAGATATTGCTAATGAATTTATAGATAGGGGAAAAGGTGCTATTAGAACTTTTGTAGCCCCTGGAATTGCTTTCAGAGAAATGGGATTTAAATATTTTGGTCCTGTTGATGGTCATAATTTTGAAGATTTAATCAGCACTTTTCAGAAAGCAAAATCAATAAGAGGGCCTAGATTAGTTCAGGTTAATACTGTTAAAGGTAAAGGATATAAAATAGCAGAAGAAAATCCTTCTAAATTTCATGGTATAGGACCTTTTGATATAGAAACAGGAGAATTAAAAAGTAAATCTTCTTCAAAAACTTTTTCTAATTTAGCCGGAGAATGCATAATAAAAGCTGCTGAAGAAAATAAAAATGTTGTTGCAATAACTGCCGCTATGGAATCAGGTACAGGTTTAACTGAATATGCCAAACTTTTTAAAGATAGATTTTTTGATGTTGGTATAGCAGAACAGCATGCCATTACTTTTGCTGTCGGACTTTCTGAAAATGGTATAATACCTTTTGTATGCTTGTATTCTACATTTCTTCAAAGAGGGTACGATCAGGTTATACATGATATTGGTATAATGAATGCTAATGTTAAGCTTATGATAGATAGGGCAGGACTTGTTCCAGAAGATGGAGATACTCATCAGGGTGTATTTGATGTATCTTTTTTAAGAATCATACCTAATATTACAATTATGGCTCCAGTTGGAGAAAAAGATTTTAGGTATATGGTAAAAAAAGCTGTAGAATATAAAGGTCCTACAGTTATGAGATATAATAAATCGGCTGTGAGAGAATTAAAGGCAAATATTGTAGCTGATAATTTTGAGATAGGAAAAGCTCATATTGTAAGAGAATCTGATAAACAAAAAAATCTTATAATAAGTTATGGTCCTACACTTATTGATATAGTTGATGCTGTTGATGAAATTAATTTTGACTGTTCAATAATAAATCTTTCTACTTTAAAGCCTCTCGATGAAGAAACTATTTTAAATATGATTAGAAAAGCGGATAAAATTTTAATAATAGAAGAAAGTATAAAAAAGGGCGGTATTGGAAGTGCAATATTAGAATTAATGTCTGATAATGAAATATATAAAAGTGTAAAAGTTCATGCTTTGCCTGATAAATTTTTTGAAGTTGCTACTAGAAATGAGCTTTTAAAGATTTACAAACTAGATAAAGAAGGTATAAAAGAAACTATTAAAAGCTATTTTTAATTTGCTATAGTTTGATTTTTTTAATTTCTTTTAGATATCCTATGAATATATCTGTCATTATAGGATCAAGCATTATATCTTTTTCCAAGAAATTTTCTGTCATAAATGAAATAGCTTCTTTAGGAGTATTATTCATACTTTTTGTAAGAGTGTCATAAACATCAATTACTTCAATCATTTTTGCAGGAAGATATGTAAGACTTTGCAATGTTAATATATCTTTATAATCATAAGATACTATATATTCTATTTTATGATGAGGGTTTCTTCTTAATACTGCTTTATATAATTCTGTAAAAAGTCCATATCCATGACTATAATATTCATGATGTAAAGATACAGCTAATGCAACTCCCTCATTACCTCTCATAAAATATTTAGCAAAACCATAATCTTTTATAGAATGATTATCTTTTTCCTCGCTTGGTATAGGTATATAATCTTTTTCTTTATCCAAAGCAATATCATGCATCAATACACTTATAGCAATTTCTGAAATAGTGTTATTTTCTATTTTTCTTACGCCTAATTTTACATTTGAATCTAATGTATTGGCATTATTAATTAAATTATATCTTTGATATATTCTTTCTGAATATTTATAATATGTTTTTTTAAAATCAATTCTCATTTTATTGGCAGCACCTTGGCTAAGTCTTTTATTAAAAAAACATGTAGATTCAACGATCATTATGAATACTCTAATGCTATGTCCTATTATAGTATCAGATTTTAAGGCATTAAAATTATTAAACATGTTATCTGTTTCATATTCTTTTGCAGAGATTATCATAGCTATTTCTGATATTAGAAGCTGAAGTATTTTAGATAAATTATTGACATCATAATCATCGTTTCTTAATGTATTATTTTCTTTTGCTTTTAAATAATGAATATATTGTATTCTTAATACAAAGCTTATTTCCAAAAGCATTTTAGATATAAGTTCTGCCGTTTCTGCATCTAAAAAGTTTTTACGGTAATAAGTTAATTTTACTATATATTGCCTCATATAAGCTGTAATTTCTTTATCAGACATATTAATTATATTTTCTAAAATTTCTTCTTCTTTTTTGGCTATTTCTTTATCAGAAGGAATGCAATGTTTGAATGTTGTATAAAATTCTGTTGTTTTACTGCTCAATTTTCTCACTCTTTAAATATTTCATTAATAGTATATCGGAATTATTTTAATATAGTTAAAATTATCATCTTTTAAACATAAAAGACAGTTTTATGTAAAATTATCTTTTTATTTCGTTAGTGATAATAAATGTAGTTCTATTTTCATTAGTATTTCCTACATAATCTATAGATGTAATTTCTGCTATAGTATTAGTTTCAGTGCTTATTTGATTTTTAATATTATTAATATCTATTTTTTCAGGAACAACAGTTTCAACATAAGGCATTGAACTTATTTCATTTATAGTGTTAGTTAAATCTTGATTTAATTCTATGTTTTTTATAGATAGTTTATTGGAATTATCTATGTTAGCTTCCATAAACTGATTAACTTTAGTGCCATTTACTTCACCATCTCCATATAAGAATTGTGCTTTTGTATTTCCGTCATTATATGTTACAGCAGCTATACCTGATACTTTAATATTAGCATTTGAAGTAGATACTATAATAGAATCTGGTTTAGCATTAGATGAAGCTGCAATTAAGAAATCACCTTTATTTAAATGCAATTTTGTATTACCTGTTCTATCGTATGATTCTTCAATATTTAATGAAGAGTTTCCTTTTACTTTAAATATATTATTGCTCTCTAAATATGAAGTAAGAGAGGAATTTGCTTCTGTAGAAATATTATCTTTGCTGAATAATAAATCGCCATTTTGTGCTGGTTTTACTATAGCCTTTTGAGAAGATATTTTTACTTTTCCTTTTACATCCACAACTTTCATATATTGATTTGTTTTATAAGCTGACTGCAGACTAAAAGCCATAGAAAGCATCAAGAATATAGAAATAATTTTTTTATTCAACATAAATAAAAACTCCGTATAAATACATATTCTACTATTAATATTATCGGCATTATAGAAATTATTCAATACTGTTTTTTTTTACTGTACATATATTTTGACAGGAGAACTTTTTATAGTTTCTCCTTCTTCTGTTTTCGCTTCTATATAGAAAGTATAATCGCCTTGTTTTAAATTCCATCTTATATATTCTTTTTTCAAATCATCAATATTTGCTATTATTTCTTTATTGCAGTATAGACTAGCACTTACAATATTTTTAGGTATATATGAGGATATGAATATATTCTGATATTCTATAGGAAGTGTAGAATCTATTTTATATACAGAGTTATCTGTAGGTTCTTTTATTGATAGACGCTCTTTTATATTTATACTTCTTTCAGATGAGGCATAAGGAGCAGCATTTAAATTCATTTGAGGTATTTCTCTGGAATCATATACAAAAGCATTTTCTGCATTATTAATATTTTCTGAAATATTATCAGTATGAGTTTCTAAGTTACTATTTTGATTATTGATGGTATTTTTCATTCTATTATATGCGTATATGTTATTAACTTTTGTCCATTCTGAAGTAGGACGTTCTATTTGCTGTTCTCTAATCCAGCCATTATATTCGCTAGGAAGGTTTACAAATACTTTTTCACTGATAGAACCGTCATAATTTGTTTTTATATATAAATTATGTACATAGCATTCTTCTTTTGGTACATTTATATGAGAAAACTCTTCCATTCTTGTTTCTTTGCAGAACTCTCCTCTAAGTTTTCCGGTTATAAGACAAATTTCTCTTTTTACTATAGTATCAGGCTTATTCCATTTAGTTTCTTTCTGGCTTTTATTGAGCATAGTAAATAAATCATAAAGTATAGGAACAGCACCATTACCGCCGGTTATATTAATCATCTCGCTTCCTGCAAAATCACCAAGCCAAATTCCAACTATATAGTCTTTTGTATATCCTATAGCCCAAGCATCTCTTGATCCTTTTGATGTTCCAGTTTTTATAGCTACTGAAAATGGATAAACTATTCCTTTATAGCTTCTAAATGAACCCATTCTAGCATTTCTGTCTGATAATATGCTTGTTATTAAGTATGCACTTTCTTCAGATATTACTTTTCTTGTAGTTTTTTTTGGGAGAGTAATAACTTCTCCGTTGGCTTTTTTTAATGAAGTTATAGAATAATTATTTATAAATGTTCCTGAATTTGGAAATATTGTATATGCTGAAGCTAGATCTATTAAACGAACTTCCGCACTTCCCAAGACCAAAGAATAACCGTAATAATCAGGATTTTTATCTATAGAACTTAATCCGGATTTTAAAAGTATATTTTGAAAATCTTTTATACTGTATCTTGCCAGCCATTTTACAGCAGGTATATTTAATGAATTAGCTAATGCGTCCCTTATAGTAACTGGGCCTCTATATTTATGATCGAAATTTTCCGGTATATAATCTCCGCCCGGTGAATTGATATGAGTTTTTATATCGGCTATAACCGAAGCAGGGGATTCTCCTTTATCAAATAAATATGCATACATAAAAGGCTTTAAAGTACTTCCTGCCTGCCTTAATGCAGTAGCTCCATTAACTGCTCCATGAGTTTCAGTATCAAAATAATCCATAGAACCTATCATTGAAAGTACTTCTCCTGTTTTGGCATTAAGTATTACACATGATATATTTCTTACATTGAATGTATGAAGCGACTGACTAGAGTTGCTTATAACCAATACAGCTTCATTTTGCATTTTATAATCTAATGTTGTTCTTAATTCAGTTACTCCGGTATATTTTAATTGCTCTAATGATTCTTTTGCATACATTGTAAAATGTGGAGCTTTGAAAGTGTATTTTTCTTTATCATCAAAAATTTTAATTTTTTCATTTGTATATATATTGTAATTTTCTTCTGTTATGAAATTATTATTTTTCATTTCTCCAAGTACATATATTCTTCTTGATTTTAATCTTTCTTCATATTTATAAGGATTAAATTTAGTACCCGATTTTATTATAGAAGCAAGCATTGCAGATTCATTGATATTTAAATCTTTTGCTTTTTTATGAAAGTACAAATCGCTTGCAGCACCTACACCGTAACAGTTATTTCCAAAAAATACTCTATTTAAATATTCTGTTATTATTTCTTCTTTTGTGAGATTTCTTTCTAATCTTATAGCATCCAGTGCTTCATAAAATTTATTTATATATGTTCTTTCGCGAGGAATTATATTTTTTGCAAGCTGCTGAGTTATAGTACTTCCTCCGGATACAACTTTACCGCTTATTAAATTTGATAAAAATGCTCTTATTATAGCTTTATAATCTATGCCGTTATGATTAAAGAAATTTTTATCCTCAGCACTTATTACAGCATTTATTAAATTTGTTGATAAATCATTATATTTTACTTCTTCAAAAAAACCGCCATGCTTTGGAAATATTGTTGATATTAGTATTGAGTTTCTATCATATATTTTTAAGGCACGTTCTTCATTTATATGCAATTCATTTTCTGAAAAAGGTTTATTAATATATTCTTTGCAGTATTTATAGAAATTATATCCTTTTGGTATAAATATAATTGAAACTGCTATTATAGATAATAACAAAGTATATATTATAGTTAATG
>CASGDY010000162.1 GCA_949300355.1 uncultured Brachyspira sp. | reverse complement strand
TCTTATATTTATAAATAATAAAAATTGACAACTTAAAAATATATTAGTATAATTCTAAAATATTTTTTTAATTTTATTAAAATTAATTATTTTCAACAAAACATTTAAAACATATCTAACTCGACAAGCTCAAAAAATAGTCAACCGAGCCAAAATAAAGTCACTATAACCCATAAACCATAAAAATAATCCTTATTATAAAGAACCGCTCTCAATAATCTTATAAACCAACTATATATAACCTTAAACCTAAACTATGGCTAACAGCCCGCATCATAAACTTAATAAAAATTTTTTGCTTCTTTTTTTATTATAAATAAAAATTGTTCGCTTTAAGGCTCTGTCAAGTAAACTTGCCAGACGCTCACAATTTTTATTAAAAAGAAATGGATTTTCGCGTAGCGTGTCCGAGCAAAGTGAGAACATAAGGTTCTTTTTTGGCTAAACAAAAAAGTACACAAAAATGGTTTGCTTTCTTTCCAAAGAAGTTACCTATCAAGCATATTAATATCATTATAAATTTACATAAAAAATTATCAACCCACTATATATACCCTAATTAGGTAAACAAATACTAATTACAGCGTTATAAATTTAATATGAGTTAGTCAAACTAGATGTGCATCGACAAAGTTCCGCTATGATGTCGTAATGCATGAGATAGGCAAAAAGAACAACATAAAAAAACTTATAGAATTGATTTTCTTGAAAGGCTTTATTTATTAAAATACAGGCAAACTTACTTTAATTTTATAAAATTTTATAAAATGTTTTATTTCTTCAATATTATTAAAATCTATATCAAAATCACCATCATTATTCACATATATAATTAAACATTTTGGAATATAATTATTTTCTTGATATTCTTTATCTTCTTTAAATTCATCTGTAATTTTTGCTATACGGGAATATGCTGACAATTGCATTATATCATTTTTATCATAATGATTGATATAAATTTCTTTATATTTGGTATCTGCTATATAATTATAATCTTTCCCTTTAATAATAAAGTCAGGTATAAATCTGCCATTTAAATATGACTTTTGATACAAAATACTATTTTCTGTATTTTTTAATTTTTCTTTTAATAATGAATATACATATTTTTCAAATAATAATGACATATTAATATAAAATGGAGGAGCTTCATTTATATTATGAGTGTCTTTATATCTTTTCATTTTTATTATTTTTATTGCTAACTCAATTAAAATTTTATATTTTTTGTATAAAGGATTTAGTTTTACTTTATTTAATTCATATAAGTGAAGCTCATCAGAAACTTCATTAAAAAATGAGGCACAATAATAATTATTATTTTTGATATTTTTACTTATACATATTTTTAATGCCTTTTTTAAAATTCTATTTTCTAAGCAATTTATATCATAATCCAAATAAGAACAGTATATTCTGTCATTTCTATTGTTCACTAGATTTTTTCTTATATTATTTGAAAATAAAATTTTGCCTTTTATTTTTGAATTAAGATTTTCTTCTTTTTTTATAAAATTTCTTTTAAGTCCGTTATGCAGTTCTAATTCTAATAATTTTATAAAATGAATTACTATTAAAATATCTAAACTATTTATTAAACTACTATCTTTATGCTTAATTGTCTTTTCATCAAAATTAATATTATATATCGAATGGAAGTCTTTGATAATATTGGAATATTCTAAGCATTTATTAAACATTTTAAAAAAATCTATATTTTCTATTTTAGGCTTTATTATTAAACTTTGATTTTTATTTATCCAAAAAGCTCCTATATAGTAAGAGAATAAAGGGTTATTTGTTTTATAATCTATTAAGTTAGATACTATTTTATCTTTTGATATTTCTATTTTTTTTAGAAAATTACTGCAAGAAATAGGGGAGTTTTCTTTAACTATAAATGTATTAAAAAGTTCTTTTACTAAAATGTTATTACAAAAATTACATTCGCATTTATTATTTATATCATTCATAAATCATTCTATTATTAAATCTTTAATAGTATTTTTTAATTCATTATTATTTTGTAATATACCGTCTTTTAAATATTCTAATAATAACGGTTTTATTTCATAATTTAATTTTGTATTTAATTCTTTTATGTCTTTAGCCATAAAATAACTATGACCTATCATAATATCATCTATATCAAATTCATCATTCAAATTTTCATTTATTATTTCTTTGATAGTATAAAATAAACTAGCTGCTTTTTCTTTTAATTCATCATCTTTATAATAATTTTCTATTTTTTCTTTTAATGCCTTTATAGTTATGAAAGCAAATCTTCTTCTTAAAGCATAATCAATGTAACCTATACTTCTGTCAGTTGTATTCATAGTACCTATTATATATAAATTATTAGGAACAGAAAATGTTTCTTTTGAATAAGGCAAAACTACTTTTATTTCATTTTCAGCACCTGCTCTTTTATCTGATTCTAATAATGTAATAAGTTCTCCGAAGATTTTTGATATATTTCCTCTATTTATCTCATCTATTATTAAAATAACTGGATTATCATTATTTTCAATTGGATCTGATAAATTATAGTTTTTCTTTAAATAATCCAACAAAGGCTCTGTATATGATAAAGCTGATTTATATTTATTAAAATATAAACCGAATAAAGCAGCTCTTATATATCTCCAATTATTCCCCTCTTAAGATGCCGGCTTATATCTTACATAACCATTATCATCTGTATTTAAATAAAAATCTAAGCCTCTTTTGGTTTTAAGAGTTATTTTTCCAATATTATTATTTTTAGAATCATATCTTATATCTTTTTCATTTAATTCATTTTGAAATTTATCCCATACATTTTTTATACCATTTTCTTCTCCTGCTGTTTTGGTGCTATTGCAGGCTTCTTTGAATATACCGTCTTTTACTTCATAATAAATATTATCATCATTAGCAGTGGGCTTAAAACCTTCAACAAATTCTTCATAATCCATAGATTGATGAAAAGTAGTAAAAAATATTTGGTTCTTATCTATTAATTCTTTATATCTATTTATCAAAGATTTTCTGTCATTTGGTATATTTCCATCTATTAAGGATACAGCGATTTCAGCAGTTATATATGTTTTACCTGTACCTGGTGCTCCTTGCAGTATAATTTGTTTTTTCTGTTTTAAAATATCAATTATTTCTGATGTAGTTATTTGATTATTCATATTTAATTCCTCAAGTCTTAATAAATCTATAACTCTATAATTTTTAAAATGAAAATTGTTTTCTTTCATAAACCTATTAATGTTTTTTACATCATTAATATATCCATTAAAAGAATCGTCTTTATCAATTTCTATTCCTATTTGTTTATATATATCTTTTCCTAAACTATTTAATATTGGAAATACATTAGGTTTTATACAATGAAAGAATTGACTTAATGAACCTTTTTTCAATCCTTTTATATCTAAATTTTCATATTTTTCTAGTATATTTAATATATTATCTGTATTATCAGCATTATTTATTTCTATAATTAATTTAAAAAACTTTAATATTTCATCTTTTGTTATAATTTGTTCATACTGCTTAAATGTAAAAGTAGCAGCTCCAAATAATCCATAACTATCTTTGCCATTTTTTTTATTAGAGTATTTATATCTATTAATTTTTTCCCTATTAATTAAATCTTTAATTTTATTTTTTATTTCTTCTTCTAAATTAGAATTAGATATATATTCTATTCTTTTATCAAGAGGTATTTTCCAATCACCTATGCATAAGAAATATATAGCATCTAAGTCTTTATAATCTAAATTTTTTAGTTGTGAATTTTTTAATAAATTTATAACCTTTGGTATTAAAACATAAGAACCATCATGTTGTTCTGGAATTATATCTTCTTTTGTTTTTAATAAATTAATTAATTCTTTATTGTATTGATTAGACATAATGTAACCTTTAACACATTGTAAATTATACTAAAAATTTTATGTTTTGTCAAAAAACATAATACATCTACTAAAACATAAAAATTGACAATTTAAAAATTATTAGTATAATGCCTAAAATATTTTAAATACAGTCTGTAAAAAGTTAAAGGAAAGTTTATGAAAAAAATTATATTAATGGCAGCTTTAAGCATTTTAATAAGCTGTAATAACAAATCTAATAGCACACAAAACAATACAACAGCAAACATAACAATCACTAACAATACCACTCAAAATACAAATCAAATTATAAGTCAGCAAACAACTCCAGCAAGAAAGAAAAAAATAGAATTTAAAAATATATATCCTATCAAACCATATACAGAAGCAGAAATTGATGAGATATTATACAAAACTATTGACTCAGAATTAGCAAATTATGGAATATCGGATAATTCCAAAAAAGAAAGAAGAGAAGAAGAAAAACAAAGAATGCAGAATATTAAAGATTTACTTTTGGAAGGTATAAATAGCAAAGATGAAGATGGAAACAGCGTATTGACTCTAATGCAGAAACTTAATTATGAAAATTATGCTTATAATGATTTAGTGAGATGGCTTGTTGAACATGGCATTAGTTTAGATGATACTGAAATACTAAATTACAATTATACTGATAAAATAATGGATTATTTATTAGATAGCGGAGTCAATTTTGATTATAAAACAGTACATGATAAAATTAACTCAGAAAATAATAATTATAATTTAATATCAAAATTGATTAAAAAGTTAGAATCTGCAGGTTATTATTTTTCTGATATAGATTATCAATTACAAAGCGACTTATTATTTCAGTCTATTTCAGCTGATAATTTGGATTTAGTAATATTATTTTTAAAACTTGGTGCTGATATTAACTCTATAAACAGAATGAGCGATGGTTATGTTGGAACTCCTTTGATGTATAGTACATATTATGAAAAGTATGATATTATGGATTATTTAAAAGAGAAAAATGCTGATATTACTATTCACTGCTTTCAAGATACAGAAGAATTAGAAAGTATTCATACTTATGATCGTCATATATCTTTTGTATTGATGGAAAATTTTCCTGTTTTAAGTCCTACGAATTTAATTAATACTGTTATCACTGGAAATAATAATGAAGATTTGATGATAAGAATATTAAATAAAATATCTCAAACTTTTAAATATGCAGATACTAGCTATATTTATTCACCTGCCTCACAAAACGAATTTACAAACAATAATGAAAAATATATTTTAATACAAAGTCGTATATTAAATGAAGAATATGTACAAAATCTTATATCAATGGAAAAATATGTACATGATTTTGAAGTAAACGATTTAATTATGTAACTATATGGAAAAGAGATAAAAACGATGAAAATAAAGCACAGTTTATAACAGGCTTTTATCCAATACAAAATGATTATTACTCACAAATTTATGATATTGCTTCATCAGGAAATTACATTACAATAGAAGCAATCAATGATGATGGAGTATATTATTATACATTTATAATAGAAAATAATGATTTTTATTTGGATAAATTTTCTTCTAAGTATGATCTGTCAGATGAGAACGAAGAAAAGCATTATTATAATTATAAGATAGATGCTGCTAAATTTAATCACACAAGCAGAATAAAACCTATTGATTTAGAAAGAGGTTTCTTTAATAATTTAATAAAAGAATACAATAAATAAAAAAACAATAAAGGGCTTTAGTTTTTTAATTAACTAAAACCCTTTGTTTTTTATCAATCAATAATGATTTATAAAAAATTAAATTTCTTACTGTTTAAGTCTAGTAAATAAATTTATCATACACTCACAATTTTTTTATTTCTTCTATACTCAATCCTGTATTATCACTTATAAACTTTATATCTAAACCAGATTTTTTTAAATTTCTAGCTATTATAATTTGATTTTCTTTAATACCTTCTTCTCTACCCAACCTTCTTTCTTCTTCAAGTATTATTTGATTACCGTATAAATATGCTTCTCTTTTGTCATATTCATTCATCATTAATCTATCTTTAATAAAATTATTGTATCTTTTTTGTACTTCTTCCATTATAGTTTTTTCTTTTACTAATTCTGACATAATTTCCCCCTTATTATCTTTCTCTTTCATAGTAAAAAATTTTAGCCAACAATTTAAATCTGGCTGTAATATATTATATTTAAATTTCTTGAGTTCAATTATATGAATTTGCAAATGATCTGTAAGTAATCTTTTATTATTTGTATCATAAATCATATAACATGAATGTATAGAGTCATTATCATCTAAATTGAAATTGAGTAAATTTATACTAATTACAGGAGTTAAAGCATCATACTTTTCCCCGTGTTTTAAAAGTTTACTGTAATTAGATGCCCAATAATATAGTATGCGTTCTGGAAATCTTGAATTGCCTTGTAATTGTATTTCTATAATAACTACTGTTCCATTTTGTGTAATGCACTTAACATCAACAATGGTTTCTTTATCTTCATTATTCTCTTTATAGTTAAATGGTGTAAGTATTTCCAATGCTACAAAAGTTTTCATATTAGAATCAAGCATTATTGAATTAATAAAATCCAACAACAATGGATTGCTATCAGATGAAGCAAATAGATACCTCACAAAATAATCATTCAATACATTAATATCTCTACCCATAACTTTATTATACAAAAAATAATTATAAAAGTAAAGTTTTGATTATTTTCTTATTCTTGATATGTAAGTTAGATAATAATTGATTAGAAATTATATTGAATTATTATAATTTTGATATATAAAAATTTAATAAAAAATAAAAGGGCTTTAGGTCAATTAAAAAATCAAAGCCCTTTATATAAAAATTAATTATAGTTTAAATTAAATTTCCTCTCCATTTTCTATTTTTGTAAGCAAGTCAACTCTCCTAGCATGCCTTCCGCCTTCATATTCAGCATCAAGCCATTCTTTAACTATCATCTTAGCCAAATCAACACCAACGACCCTAGCACCGAAAGCTATTATATTAGAATTATTATGCTGTTTGGAAAGCTTAGCAGAATAAGGCTCACTGCAAACCGCTGCCCTTATGCCTTTGACTTTATTAGCAGCAAGTGAAATGCCTATACCAGTTCCGCATATTAAAACACCGCATTCACATTCTTTGCTTGCAATAGCATCAGCAACTTTTTTTCCATATATTGGATAATCAACGTTTTCTGTGGTATGAGTACCAAAATCAGTAACATTATGTCCTAATTCTTCTAAATATTTTATTATCTCTTTTTTTAATTCAATAGCTGAATGATCGCAGCCTATAGCAATTTTCATAGTTTTTATTTCCTTCATATATTTTTTTATTAATACAAATAATAATCAATTTACAGCAATAAAGTAAAATTATTTATAAACTATAAGAAAACTCTAATATAGCATAAGTTTTATTATCCTCACTGTCAAACTTTAATAAAACCTTATCACCAATTACAGCTTTCTTTACAACAATAGTATCACCTAAAGCGGCAGGCACTCTATATTCTATTCTTATTCTTTTATAATAATCATCAACATAATCTATTGCCATATCAATATATCTGGCATTATTCACATGATTATTATCATCTATAAAATATTTTTTTACTTTGAATCTGTCAACTTCTTTTAATAAATTATTGTCAACTTTTATCTTTCTAGGTAAATAATTCATTTTCTGCTTCTCATCAAATTTAAAATTTTCTATAAATGAGGAAGGCACTCTAATTAAATTACCATTAGATAAATCTACAAATCCGCCTATAGCATAGCAAATAGCAAGCTCATTATAATTTTCATCGTATATAACAGTATTTCTATAACCATAAGCCTCATTGCATTCATAAACATAAGTACGTACTATAACTTTATCGCTATACTTTGGAAGTTTGTATATATCAACTTGCCTAGACACCAAAAACATACTCACATTGTTTTCATTAAAATATTTTGTAAGATCCTCTTCTGAATCTAATTGAAAAAAAGAACAGTCCTGCATAAGATCAAATATTGATGATGTTTTCAAAAGTCCGTCTTTATCAATCTGACTTGTTCCCACAATTGTTTTCATTTCATACATAAATAATACCTTTTCTTAAATTTAATTAATATAATTCAAATATTATAATACTAAAATTATAATTGTCAAAGTTACTAAATCATGACAATTTCATATATACCGCACGGCTAGCTGATTTCTTATATAATTAAAATTCTATTATTTAATACGCTAATTTTATATATTAAAATTTAATCGTGCGTTGATACTGCTTTAAATTTAAAAAACTCTAGGGTGGGCATCTATAATCATATTTAAGTTACAAAAATAAATAAAACTATAAAATCAAAATAAATCATTAAATATTAAGGGTGGGGAGTGAAAATAAAATTTAAAATCTACTTACATAGCCCGCCCTTTAGATTTATAGATTCATTTTATATTTTAACTATTAATTTACAAGGAAAAAAGAAAACCCACCCAAGTTTTGATTAGATTGAATGATAATTTCACCGCACAATTAATATTATTTTTATAATTAATGAAATTTGAAAATGAAAATATTTTAAATTATTAGCTTTATTTAACGTGCGATTTGGAAATTAAAAAAGAATTTATAAAATTACCCCAAGAGTGAGCATTCTTCCAACCTGAGTACCATCTCTCCTATAAGAATAACAATATTCATCATAAGTATTTATATTAGAAATTTCAATATTATTCTCTAATATACCGCATTCAATCATTTGAGATTTTATTTCTAAACCATTATCAATATGCCATTTATTATTAATCATAGCTTTATTTTTAAAATGTACAGCAACTTCATCACCTACTTCATAATCTTTTTGAGCTATATAAGGAGCAATATATGCATACATATTTGAAGGATTAGCATTATATTCTTTTTTCATTAAATCTATAGTTTTTTTAGTTATATTCTGAACAGTTCCCCTCCAACCTGAATGAATAGCTGCCATAGATTTACTTTCATCACAATAAAGTATTATAGGAGCACAATCTGCTGTTTGAACGACTAAAGGAGTATTTTTAAGATTGGTTATCAAAGCATCTGCACCTTCAACTAATTTTTCTTTCCCTCCAAATAAATGAATATTAGATTCATCTATTTTTACTACATTATTTTTATGAACCTGATGCATAAATACAGCTTTATTTATATTAAAATTAATATATTTGAAAAAATCTTTTTCTATGTTTTCTCTATATTCTAAAGTAATATCATATGCATTTATATCTATTCCTTTAGATAGTACAGCTATATATATTTTACTATTATCATTTTCGGACGGATAAAAAATATTATTCATTCTTCAATCTTCTAATCTCTTCTTCCAATTCTTTTACTTTTATAGTTAATTCTTTAGTTTCGTTTCTGGATTGCTCCATAATATTTTCATATAAAGTAAAAAATTTCTTCGCGTACTCTAATTTCTGCTTCAATTCGTTTATCTCTTCTTTGTAGATATCTATTTTAGAAGAAAGCAGTTTATTATCTTCCTGCAATTCCAAAATGATCTCTTTATCAGTATATTCCACTTCTAGAAACCCTCTATTTATTTAATATATAATATTTATTATGTACATTATAGATGAATTGTCAAGTATAAATCGAACAATATTATGAAGTAATTAACAAGAGGGTCTACCTCTTGTTAATAAAAATTACATAATTATATATTAGATACTATTATATCACCCATTTCAGAACATTTAATATGCTTATATAAATAAGTCATCATATTATGCTTAGGCATTATATCTGTAGTTCTGTAACCATCATCTATAGCTTTATAAACAGCTTTTTCCACATCTTCAGCTTCATTTAACATACCAAAAGAATATCTAAACATCATAGCAAGAGAAAGTATTGTCCCTATAGGATTAGCTAAGTCTTTACCTGCTATGTCCGGAGCTGATCCATGAATAGGTTCATACATGCCAACTGTTCCATCAGAAAGACTAGCAGAAGGAGCCATACCAATAGAACCGCTTATAACACTAGCCTCATCAGAAAGTATATCCCCAAACATATTCTCTGTTACTATAACTCCGAATTGAGAAGGATTTGAAGCTATCTGCATAGAAGCATTATCAACATACATATCATTATATTTAACATCGCTGTACTCTTTGGCTAAATTGTTCATAACCTCACGCCATAATTTAGAAGTATGAAGTACATTAGCCTTATCAACAGAAGTTAAAGGTCTTTTAAGACTCCTAGCCAATTCAAAAGCAACCTTTCCTATTCTTTTAATTTCTGTTTCTGTATAAAGCATAAGATCAGTAGCCTGTTTAACACCATCAACTACTTCAAATTTATGCTCTCCGAAATATACTCCTCCTGTAAGTTCTCTCACCATAATAAAATCAATAACATCTTTACAGATAGTTTCTTTCAAAGGAGAGGCATATTCTAAAGACTTTAATATTTTAGTAGGTCTTATATTGGCATATAAACCCATTCCCTTACGAAGTTTTAATAATCCTCTTTCAGGTCTGTTTTCCGGAGCAACATTATCCCATTTAGGACCTCCTACAGAACCAAGAAGTACTGAATCAGATTTGATGCATTTCTCTAAATTTTCATCTGTAAGAGGAATTCCGTATTTATCAATAGAACATCCGCCCATATCAACATATTCTAAATTAAACTTATGAGAATATTTTTCTTCTATCCTCTTTAGAACATCTATAGCTTTTCCTATGACTTCAGGACCTACACCGTCCCCTTCAATAATAACAATATTCTTTTCCATTAATAATTACCCCTTAGAATTTTTTATAGAATTTAAAAGCCCATTAGAGTTAATAATATTTTTTATAAACTCAGGAAAAGGCTCTGCTTTGTAACTTTCATTTTTAGTAATGTTTTTTATTATACCATTATCAAAATCAACTTCAACCTCATCGCCAGCATTTATTTTCTTGCTTGCCTCATCGCATTCTAATATAGCAAGTCCTATATTAATTGAATTTCTATAAAATATTCTAGCAAAAGATGATGCTATAACACAAGATATACCAGATTCT
This sequence comes from uncultured Brachyspira sp., assembly GCA_949300355.1. Taxonomy (GTDB): domain Bacteria; phylum Spirochaetota; class Brachyspiria; order Brachyspirales; family Brachyspiraceae; genus Brachyspira. The sequence goes on along the minus strand of CASGDY010000162.1, from coordinate 1,014 downwards.
TTAATAGCTATAGGAGCATGCTCTCTTGATGAACCGCATCCGAAATTATCCCCTCCAACCATAATATCACCGGTTTTAACCTTGCTTACAAAATCTTTATCAATATCTTCCATACAATGTGCTGCCAACTCTTTATGATTTGCAGTATTTAAATATCTTGCTGGAATAATAACATCTGTATCAACATTATCACCATATTTATGAACGAAACCTTTAGCTTTCATACTATCTCCCATTAAAATATAATATTAACTTTGTTTTATTTATATAAAAATCATAATTTATTAGTTTATCATTTAGGCTCTGTTATATATCCTGTTATAGCACTGTATGCAGCAGTAGCAGGACTAGCCAAATACACTTTTGAAGTTTTATCCCCCATTCTTCCAACAAAGTTTCTATTAGTTGTAGTAACAGCAACTTCATCATGAGCAAGTATTCCCATATATCCGCCCAAACAAGGTCCGCATGTAGGAGTAGATACCGCACAGCCCGCATCAATAAATATATCCATATAACCTAATTTTATACATTCTTTATAAACTTTCTGAGTTGCAGGAATAACTATACATCTCACACCCTTAGCTACTTTTTTGCCTTTCAAAATATTGGCAGCTGTTGCCATATCAGATAATCTTCCATTAGTACAAGAACCTATAACCACCTGATCAACTTTTATATTCTTTAATTCTTTAGCTTCTTTTGTATTTTCTGGTAGATGAGGACATGCAACTGTAGGCTCTATTGAAGATAAATCAATATCATACTCTTTTTCATAAACTGCATCATCATCAGCCTTGAAAACAGTATAATCCCTTTTTACTATATCTTTTAAGTATTCTATAGTTTGATCATCAACTTCAAATATTCCGTTTTTAGCTCCTGCCTCAATAGCCATATTAGCAATACAAGCTCTATCGTCCATAGTAAGAGATGAAACTCCATCTCCTCTAAACTCCATTGACCTATATAACGCTCCGTCAACTCCTATCATACCTATAATATGAAGTATAA
>CASGDY010000161.1 GCA_949300355.1 uncultured Brachyspira sp. | reverse complement strand
AGGAAATATAATAAAAAATTTAAAAATATGATATAAAAAACTATTATATAAAAAATACAATTACATAAAAATATTTTCTAAATTGTATACATTATTATCTAAAAAATAAAACTATATTTACAATAAATATAGAGTTTATTTTATTAAAATATAATTACATAGTAACTTAAAAATAAATGCCGTACATAGAAAATTAAGTAATTCAAGTACAATATCTTTAAATTTTATTTATTTTTAGTCTCAATATTAAACAAAATATTTATTTTATAACATTATGCATTTGATTTTACAAAAAAAATATACTATACTGGATTATAAACTATTTTAATACTTTGAGGAGGCAGTAAATGGATAAAGTAAAATTTATAAAAGCAAGTCAAGTCAGCGAACTTATTGACAGCAGCTCTTTTATAGGTTTGGACGGATTTGTAGGCATAGGTGTTCCTGAAGAAATTTTAATTCAAATTGAAAAATCCTTTTTAGAAAAAGGATACCCTAATAATTTAAGCATTATTTTTGGAGCAGGAACAGGAGACGGTAAAGTAAAAGGGTCAGGACGTTTAGGCCATAAAGGACTTTTAAAAAGAGTTGTTGCAGGACATTTGGGATTAGCTCCAAGACTTGGGGAATTGGCAAATAACAATGAAATTGAAGCCTATAATCTTCCTCAGGGAGTTATAGTACAAATGTTTAGAGAAATGGCTGCTGGGAAACCAGGAATACTTTCGCATGTAGGACTTGGAACTTTTGTAGATCCTGAACTTCAAGGAGGAAAACTTAACAGCATAACAACAGAAGATATCGTTGAGAGATGCAAATTTAAAGGTCAGGATTTGCTGTTTTATCATGCTCCTAAACTGGATTATGCCATATTGAGAGGAACTTATGCAGATGAAGACGGAAATATTTCTTATGAAGAAGAAGCCCTTACTCTTGAAGGTTTATCCATAGCAACTGCCGCTAAAAATAGCGGGGGAAAAGTCTTTGTTCAAGTTAAAGCAAAAGTAAAAAGAGGAAGCATACCTCCAAAAGAAGTAAAAATTCCAGGAATTTTAGTAGATTATGTGGTTGTAGCTGAAAATCCTGAAAATCATATGCAGACTTTCGGAGAATATTATAATGCGGGATATGTTAAAAATAACTTCGTTGTAGAAGGAAGTCTTAAAGAAGTAAAACTTGATGAAAGAAAAATCATTGCAAGAAGATGTGCAATGCTTTTAGATAGAAGCAAAAAAATATTAAACTACGGCATAGGAATGCCTGAAGTTATATCTATGGTAGTAAATGAAGAAGGTCAGGAAGAATACTTCACACCTACCGTTGAGCCCGGAGCAATAGGCGGAACACCTATGGGGGGGGGCAGCTTTGGTGCTACATTTAATGCAACAGCAATAGTTGATCAGCCGTATCAATTTGACTTCTATGACGGAGGAGGATTGGATATGGCGTTTTTAGGGCTTGCTCAATGCGACCAATATGGAAATATTAATGTTTCTAAATTCGGACCGAAAATTGCAGGATGCGGCGGATTTATTAATATCACTCAAAATGCTAAAGAAGTAGTATTCTTGGGTACTTTCACAACTGGAGGATTAAAAATAGGCGTAGAAAATGGTGAGCTTAGAATTCTTCAGGAAGGAAAAGTTAAGAAATTTGTAAAAGATGTAGAGCAAGTTACATTCAGCGGTAATATTGCTAATAAAAATAATAAAAAAGTTACTTATGTAACTGAAAGAGCTGTTTTCACTCTTGTTAAAGAAGGATTAAAACTAGTTGAAATAGCTCCTGGAGTAGATCTCCAAAAAGATATATTGGATCAAATGGAATTCAAGCCTATTGTAGCTGATGACTTGAAGAAAATGGATTCAAGAATATTTAAAGATGAAAAAATGGGATTAATATTTTAATAAAAACTAAATAATTATTTAAGGAGATATCTTATGGTATTTGGAACAATTGGTATTGTATTATCGCTAGTACTTTTAATGTATTTAGCGTATAGGGGGTTTTCAGTTTTAATCATAGCACCTATTCTTGCTTGTTTAGCAGCAATAATGGGCGGTATTGACAGCGGAAATATTCATGTTTTAGCTACATATACAGAAACTTTTATGAACAGTTTGGCAGGATATGTAAGAACTTATTTCCCTATTTTCTTGCTTGGAGCTATATTTGGTAAAGTAATGGATGACACTGGTTCAGCAAGAAGTATTTCATATTTTGTTTGTGAAAAATTTGGTAAAGAAAAAGCTATAGTTGCTATAGTTATTGCTTGTGCTATACTTACTTACGGCGGAGTATCTTTATTTGTAGTAGCTTTTGCTATTTATCCTGTTGCAGCAGCTTTATTCAGAGAAGCAGGAATACCTAAAAGATTTATTCCAGGAGCAATTGCTGCAGGAGCTTTTACTTTCACAATGACAGCCTTACCAGGAACACCTCAGATTCAGAATGCTATTCCTATGCAGTATTTCGGAACTGATGCTTATGCAGCTCCTATTCTTGGAATAATTGGGGCTATATTAATGGGAACAAGCGGGGTTATATGGCTTCAAAGAAGAGCAAAAAAAGCTATGGCTAAAGGCGAAGGATACGGAGTACATCAAAATGAACCTGCCATTGATAATACAGGAGAAAATTCAAAAAATATACCTCCGTTCATAATTGCAGTTCTTCCTATATTGCTAGTTATAATTGTAGGAATTATCGCTTCTAAATTTGTATTCCCTAAATTAGATCTTTCTTATCTTGAAAGTTACGGAACAGAATCTTCAAAAGTTGTAGGAAACTGGAGTTTAATTGTTTCATTAGTAATTTCTATAATAGCTGCAATTCTTCTTAACTTAAAAAGAATGAAAAACGTTATTAAAACTCTTACTGACGGAGTATCAGGATCATTCCTTGCTGTAATGAATACTGCTTCTGAGGTTGGTTATGGAAGTGTTATAGCTGCAATGGCTGCATTTGCTGTTGTAAAAGGTGCTTTATTAGGACTTTCTTCTAACCCTCTTGTATCAGAAGCTATTTCAGTATCTGCACTTGCTGGTATAACAGGTTCAGCATCAGGCGGATTAAGTATAGCTCTTGAAGCTCTTGCTGATGTATATTTAAAAGATGCTTTAGCTGCTAATATAGACCCTCAAGTTCTTCACAGAATAGCTTCTATGGCTTGCGGCGGTTTGGATACTATGCCTCACAATGGTGCGGTTATCACAGTTCTTGCAGTTACTGGTATGACTCACAGAGAATCTTATGGAGATATTGCAATGTGTACTGCTATAATTCCTGTAATAACAGTTGCTATTTGTATTATACTTTATTCTGTATTTGGTATTATGTAAATAATATAAAAAATTAAAATATTCTTAGGCATGTATCTGATAAAGATATTTTGCCGAAGTTTTATATAATTTTTATTTATGAAAATATTTTTTAGGAGTAATATATGAAATTTGAAGATTTAAAAGTTGGAATGAAAGCTGAAGTTTCTAAAACTATAACCGAAACGGATGTAGTTCTTTATGCAGGAATTACTCTTGACACAAATCCCGCTCATTTAAATGAAGTACATGCTCAGCAAACTATGTTCAAGCATAGAATAGCTCATGGAATGCTTACTGCAGGACTTGTATCTGCTGTATTAGGAACTAAACTTCCGGGAGAAGGAAGTATTTATATGGGACAGGAATTGAAATTCACAGCACCTGTATATTTCGGAGATACAATAACAGCTGCTGCTGAAATTATAGAACTTATTCCTGAAAAGAACAGAGTAATTCTTTCTACTACTTGTACAAATCAAGAAGGCAAAGTTGTTTTAAGCGGAAAAGCAACTATTATGAAAAAATGACAATTGTTAAATTTATTATAAATTAAAAAAAATTTGATAAAGATATTATCAGGAGGACTAGAATGGAATTTAATTTGCCTAAAACACATGAACTTTTCAGACAAATGATCAGAGAATTTGCTGAAAAAGAGGTAAAACCTTTAGCAACAGAAATTGACGAGGAAGAAAGATTTCCTGTTGAAACTGTTAAGAAAATGGCTGAAATCGGACTTATGGGTATACCTATCCCTAAGGAATACGGCGGAGCTGGCGGAGATAATTTAATGTACGCTATGGCTGTTGAAGAATTATCAAGAGTTTGCGGTACTACTGGTGTTATTCTTTCTGCTCATACTTCTCTTGGAACTTGGCCTATATTACAATTCGGTACAGATGCTCAAAAACAAAAATATGTTCCTAAATTGGCTAGCGGCGAATGGCTTGGAGCATTCGGACTTACTGAACCAAATGCTGGTACTGATGCAGCAGGTCAGCAAACTGTAGCTGTATTAGATGAAGCTACTCAGGAATGGGTACTTAATGGTTCAAAAATATTCATAACAAATTCTGGGTATGCTAATGTATATGTAATATTTGCTATGACAGATAAATCAAAAGGATTAAAAGGAATTTCTGCATTTATAGTAGAATCAACAACTCCTGGATTTAGTGTTGGTAAAAAAGAGAAAAAATTAGGTATTAGAGGTTCTGCTACTTGCGAATTAATATTTGAAAATGCAAGAATACCTAAAGACAACCTATTAGGAGAATTAGGAAAAGGATTTAAAATTGCTATGATGACTCTTGACGGAGGAAGAATAGGAATTGCTTCTCAAGCATTAGGTATTGCTCAAGGTGCACTTGATGAAACTGTTGCTTATGTAAAAGAAAGAAAACAGTTCGGAAGAACAATAGCTAATTTCCAAAATACTCAATTCCAATTAGCTAACCTTGAAGTAAAAGTAGAAGCTGCAAGACTTCTTGTTTATAAAGCTGCTTGGAGAGAAAGCAACCATCTTCCATATTCAGTAGATGCTGCAAGAGCTAAATTATTCGCTGCAGAAACTGCAATGGAAGTAACTACTAAAGCTGTTCAGCTTCATGGCGGTTATGGATACACTAGAGAATATCCTGTTGAAAGAATGATGAGAGATGCTAAGATTACTGAAATCTATGAAGGTACATCTGAAGTTCAAAGAATGGTAATAGCAGGTAACCTTTTAAAATAAGCCAAATTAGCAAATAAAATATTTATGGAGGAATATAAATGAAAATAGTAGTTTGTGTAAAACAGGTTCCAGATACAACAGAAATTAAACTAGACCCTGTAAAAGGTACATTAATAAGAGATGGTGTTCCTAGTATAATGAACCCAGATGATAAAGCTGGTTTAGAAGAAGCTTTAAAATTAAAAGATAAATATGGTGCTCATGTAACTGTAATAACTATGGGACCTCCTCAGGCTGAAGCAATATTAAGAGAAGCTTATGCTATGGGAGCAGATAGAGCTATTCTTATAACAGATAGAAAATTCGGCGGTGCTGATACTTTAGCTACTTCTAATACATTGGCAGCTGCTTTGAGAACTTTAGAATATGATATTATTATTTCAGGAAGACAAGCTATAGACGGTGATACTGCTCAAGTTGGACCTCAAACAGCTGAACACTTGCAAATTCCGCAAATTTCTTATGCTAAAGAAATTCAATATAACGAAGCTGATAAATCATTAACAGTAAAAAGAGTAATAGAAGATGGATATTACCTACTAAACGTTCAATTACCTGCATTAATAACTGTATTATCTGAAGCTAATAGCCCAAGATACATGAGAGTTAAAGGTATTGTTGAAGCTTATGATAGAGAAATTGAAATTTGGTCTTCTGAAACTATTAAAATTGACCCTTCTTTAATAGGTCTTACTGGTTCTCCTACAAAAGTTAAAAAATCATTTACTAAAGGAGCTAAACAAGCCGGTAAAGTATTTGAAGTTGATACAAAAGAAGCTGTTAATATCATAATTGAAAAATTAAAAGAAAAATTTGTTATTTAATTTTTAATTAACAAAAGAACCTTAGAAAAGGAGATAGATAATGAATTTAAGTGATTATAAAGGAATATTAGTATTTGCTGAACAAAGAGACGGTGTAATTCAAAACGTAGCTTTAGAATTAATTGGAGAAGCAAAAAAACTTGCAGCTAAATTAAAATCACCTGTAACTGTAGCTTTAATAGGTTATCAAGTAGAGGGTTTAGCTAAAACTTTAATAGAATATGGTGCTGATAAAGTAGTAATAGTAGATAATGAACATTTAAAACAATATGATACTGAAGCTTATACTCAGGCTTTAAAAGCAATAATGGATGCTACAAAACCTGAAATAGCATTATTAGGTGCTACAACTTTAGGAAGAGACTTAGCTCCTAGATTATCTTCAAGATTGTCTACAGGACTTACTGCTGACTGTACTAAATTAGATATAGATGATGAAACTGGTGTTTTCGGAATGACAAGACCTGCATTCGGCGGAAACTTGATGGCTACAATCGTTTGTCCTGATCACAGACCTCAAATGGCTACTGTAAGACCTGGAGTAATGCAGAAACTTCCTAAGGAAGAAGGAAGAAAAGGTGAAGTTGAAGTATTACCTTTAACTATAGACACTTCTAAAATGAAAGTTAAAATCTTAGACATAGTAAAAGAAACTACTAAGAAAGTTGATATTACTGAAGCTAAGATATTGGTATCTGGCGGTAGAGGCGTAGGTTCTAAAGAAAACTTCAAGAATCTTGAGGCTGTGGCTTCTAAAATCGGTGCTATAGTTTCCGGTTCAAGAGCTGCTGTAGATGCTGGATATATTGAACAGTCTAGACAAGTAGGTCAAACAGGTAAAACAGTAAGACCTAATATATACTTCGCTTGCGGTATTTCTGGTGCTATTCAGCACATGGCTGGTATGGAAGAAT
>CASGDY010000160.1 GCA_949300355.1 uncultured Brachyspira sp. | reverse complement strand
TGAAAGAATATTCATAACAACACTTACAAAAAAAATGGCTGAAGACCTTACAAAATATTTAAATGAAAATGGAGTAAGAACTCGTTATCTTCATTCAGACATTCAAACCGTAGAACGTGTTGAAATAATAAGAGATTTAAGGCTAGGTGCTTTTGATGTACTTGTGGGAATTAACCTTTTAAGAGAGGGGCTTGATGTACCTGAAGTATCACTCATATTAATACTTGATGCTGATAAAACAGGTTTTTTAAGGAACACCACTACCCTAATACAAACTATTGGACGTGCGGCAAGAAACGCTAACGGAAGAGTTATAATGTTTGCAGATACTATAAGCGATGCTATGAGGGTTGCTATAGATGAAACAGAAAGAAGAAGAAATATACAAATGGAGTACAACAAAGAACATAATATCACTCCTAAAACAATTATTAAAAAGATACAGGATATAATAGAACGCGAAGAAAAAGTTGAAACATCTTATGAACTTCATTTTGATTTCAGACGCTTCAATGAAAGAGTAAAAATCGACCCAGAGCAGAAAAGCGATGATTATATAAAAGAGCTTGAAAAAGAAATGAAAAAAGCTTCTGACAGCTTAGAGTTTGAAAAGGCTATTGAAATAAGAGAGAAAATAAATCAATTAAAACAATTAAAACCTCAAAAGAAAAATGTTCATAAAAACATAACTTCCAAAAATCCTAATGGAAAACAACGTAAAAAGTAATTCTTAGTAAAAAATAAAAGCCCCAGTAATAATACTGAGGCTTTTTTATTTATATTATAATTTTTTATTCTAATATAAAACAGGCTATTTAGCAATAGAAGCAGCATTTTGTAAAGCACTTCTTGAAACTTTAGCAGGATCAATAATACCAGCTTTTAACATATCAACCCATTCATTAGTAAGAGCATTGAAACCCATATTGCCTTTTTGTTTTTTAGCTTCAATAGCAACAACAGAACCGTCTAAACCAGCATTTGTAGCGATCATTCTGATAGGCTCTTCTTTCTAATTTATGCTGAGCATGTAAGTAAGTGATACCGCCGCCAGGAATTACACCTTCTTCAACAGCAGCTCTAGTAGCAGATAAAGCATCTTCTACTCTAGCTTTTTTCTCTTTCATTTCTACTTCAGTAGCAGCACCTATATTGATAACAGCAACACCGCCGGAAAGTTTAGCTAATCTTTCCTGTAATTTTTCTCTGTCATAATCGCTGTCAGTTTCTTCTATTTGTTTTTTAATAGCAGCTACTCTGTTTTTAACATCTTCTTTGCTTCCAGCACCTTCAACAATAGTAGTATTTTCTTTATCTACAGTGATTTTTTTAGCTCTGCCTAATTGTTCGATAGCAGCATTTTCAAGTTTCATACCTAAATCTTCGCTGATAACTTGTCCGCCAGTTAAAATAGCTATATCTTCTAACATAGCTTTTCTTCTATCACCAAAACCAGGAGCTTTAACTGCACATACATTTAATACTCCTCTCATTTTGTTTAATACTAAAGTAGCTAAAGCTTCATTTTCAATATCTTCAGCAATAATAATGAAAGGTTTTCCTGTTTGAGCAATTTTCTCAAGTATAGGAAGAAGTTCTTTCATATTAGAGATTTTTTTGTCATAGATAAGAAGTAAAGCATCTTCTAATTCAGCAGTCATACTGTCGCCATTAGTTACGAAATATGGAGAAATATAACCTCTGTCAAATTGCATACCTTCAACTAAAGAAAGGCTAGTTTCTAAAGATTTAGCTTCTTCAACAGTGATAACGCCTTCTTTACCAACTTTTTCCATAGCATCGCTGATTAAAGAACCGATTTCTTTATCATTATTAGCAGAAATAGTAGCAACTTGAGCGATTTCTTCTTTACCTTTAATTTGTTTAGCTTCAGATTTGATATGAGCAACTATTTCGCTAACAGCTTTTTCTATACCTCTTTTAATAAGCATAGGATTAGCACCGCTAGTTACATTTTTCAAACCTTCTTTTACCATAGCCTGAGCTAAACTTCTTTAACTATTTGAGCACCCATATTTTCAAATGGATCTTCTAATTCTATTTCTTTAGCGATAGTTACACCATCATTTATTATAGTAGGAGGACCGAATTTTTTGTCTATTACAACGTTACGTCCACGTGGTCCTAAAGTTACCTTTACGGCATTAGCTAAAGCATCTACACCTCTCATGAGGGCACGTCTAGCTTCTTCATCAAATAATAGCTGTTTTGCTGCCATATATTTTCTCCTTTTCAGTATTATTAAATTAAAATTATTATCATTTATTGAACTTTTAAAATTTATTTCATTTTAAAATTGTAAGAATTATACATTAAATAATAAATATTTTCAAGTATATATATTAATTAGATTAAAAAAAAGCACTGATACAATAAATATCAATGCTTTAAATAAAAAAACAGATAAATTATAACAAACCAAGTCTGCGTTCTTTTTTGATTTTTCTTTTCATTCTCTTAAGAGCTTTTTCTCTTTGAAGTTTTTTCTCAAGAGAAGGTTTTTTATAGAATTGTTTTTCTTTAAGATCCTGTAAGATGCCTTCATTTTCACAAGCTCTGCGGAATCTTTTAATAACGCTTTCTACTGGTTCGCCTTCATTAGCGAATACTCTTACCAATTCACTCACCTGCCTTTTTATAAAATTATTAGCGGCGAAGGGACTTGAACCCCTGACACTGCGGATATGAGCCGCATGCTCTAACCACCTGAGCCACGCCGCCAAAATAAATAAGCCTTTATTATTGGCTATTAGCGGGGGCAGGACTTGAACCTACGACCTTTGGGTTATGAGCCCAACGAGCTACCAACTGCTCCACCCCGCGATGTCTATTAAATATTAAAGCATTTTACATATTTTTTAAAAAATGTCAAGCCTTTTTATATAAAGTTATTCAAAAACTCTTCAGGTTTTTCATTTTCTCCTGACTCAAATAAGCCTATTATGTACTTATTAATAAATATTTTCTCTTTTTTAACCTTAGTTTCAGAAAATAAGCCTTCCTCTCTTAACCTTGACAGCAATCTGGCTGCTTTATCTCTTTTCCAGCCGAACATATACATTAAATCAGCTATTCTTACATAAGGAGTAATAAATATAATGGAAAATACATTAGAATCAGTCAATTTCTTAAAATTTTTATTAAGAAGTAATTTATTTTTAAGCACTAATAAATTCTTATGAACAAAGCTAATAGTATCTACAGCGTATAAACATATTCCTCTTAAAAATTTCAAGTATCTTACTATAGATTCTTTATCAGACGAACCATTCATACTAGCTTCAAAAAACTGATAAGGATATAATATAGGGGTATCTAATAATCTTAATTTATATGAATATAGATTAAATATTACACGGCATATTATAAAACTGCTTTGATATTCTTTAACATATTCATAGGATATTTTCTGATAAACTAATAATTTTAAAATAGGATCTAAATCTAATTTATCTATATAAGTAATATCTTCATCGTAATTTTTATCAATGACAATATCATTCCCTTCTAATAAACTTACTATCTTTGATAAAATTTCAGAATTATATTCTTTATTTAAAAATTCTTTTAATATACTGAACTCTTTATGTTTAGAATGATATTCCTCTAAAATACCATACGATATCATACCAATATCTTTATATTCATAATGATTGGCAGGATTTAGTATTAATGATAATATACTTAATAAATACTCTGAATTTTTTAATGAAATACAAGACATTCTAAAATTATAATAAGCATGCCAAGTTTTTGAAAGTTCTTTTAAAACATCAATATCATCAAATATATTTATATCAAACCTATTACACATAGTAATATATTAACATAAAAACATTTATACATCAATATAAATTTATAAATTAAAAAACTCCTGAATTATAATATAATAACAAATATTTTTCATATATACATACATTAACATTCTTTATCTTTAATAAACTTTGACAAATAAAAAATAGAGTATATAATATAATTAAATATGGGTTAAAGGTTATCAAAATGACTCCACGTGAACAGATAGTAAATGCTGGAAAAAGGTTATTCAAAAAATACGGATTCAAAAAAGCATCTATGAGCGATATAGCATTAATGGTTCATAAATCTAAAAGCAGTATTTATCATTATTTTAAAAGTAAAGAAGAAATATTTTTTGCAATAGCCGAAAATGAAGCTAATGATTTAAAAAAAGAATTATATGAGGCAATAAAAAAAGAAGATACAGCAGAAACAAAATTAAGAGCATATATTCTGACAAGACAAAAAGGTTATATCAAACTTGCAAATCTTTACGAAGCACTTCATAGCGAAATATTTGAGGACTTTACTCTTATAGAGCATATGAGAGCACAATATCATAAAGAAGAATATAATACTATAAAAATGATATTAAGAAGCGGGGTAAAAAAGGGTTTATTCAATATAGATTTAAGACTTGCCACTGAAGCTATTCTTGCAATAATAAAAGGATTTGAATTGGAATGGGCTAAAAATAAAAACTCAGAACTTTATGAAAAAGATTTAGACACAATTATAAATATTATTTTCTATGGAATCGTTAAAAGAGATTAAAAATTATAATAAAATTTTTTTTCTATATCCTCTCACATATATAATATACATTACATTATCATTTGCAGTTGGTACAGCTATAGCATTTAAAAATAATAACTTTCTTTATATTTCAATCATAATATCTTTCATACTTATAATTTTATCAATAATATCAGCATTAAAAAATAAATTAAATATTTCTATAATAACACTTATATTGTCATGCTTATTCATCGGCTATAGCTATACAGTTATTAGATACTATGAAATATTAAAAACTCCTCTTAATCATTTTGACAAACCAATAGAAGCATACAATGCAAAAATATTATCCTATGACGGAGTTGTCGGTTTTAGAGAAAGATACATTGCTTATGTTGATAAAGTTTATGACGGCACTAATTGGTATAATTATGCTGGAAATATAAGAATTTATAATGATTCATTAAAAACATTATTCATTAATGATGAAATAACAGTATCCTCAAAAATAAATTTATACAAAAACATATTAACTAATAATGATATTTATAATTCTCAAATAATAATAGAAGTTCTAGAAGACAGAATGCTTTATGGTGTTGCTAGTATATACAGATATGATAATTTTGTAATTCAAAAAAACGGATTTTCTATTGTTAATTATATAAATACTCATTCTACAAAAATAAGAAATATAATAAAAAAATCATTAGGCTCAAATATGGAAGCTATACCCTACTCTATAGCACAAGGAATAATGATAGGAGATAAAAACATAATACCATATCATATAAGACAATACTTTATAGATTCCGGAATATCTCATATACTTTCTATATCAGGTCTTCATATTTCAATGATACTTTCAATTTTATTTTTAATATTATCATTCTTTCCTATAAACTTTTATAAAAGGATATTAATATCAACAATCATAACCATAATAATATATCCGCCCATAACATTGTTTTCAGTTTCTATAATAAGAGCAAGTATAATGGCATTTTGTCTGCTTATTTCATATTATTTTGATAGAAACAGGAATTCTATTAATGCATTATTTTTATCTGCTTTAATTATATTGCTTTTAAATCCAAACTCTATTAAAGATATAAGTTTTCAATTTTCATTTTTAGCAACTTTAGGAATAATTATTTATTATCCAATATTCAATTTTTATATAATTAAAAAGATAAATAATATAAATACGAATAATAAAATTACAAACTTGATAAAAAATATTTCTATAAAACTATTAGCATTTTTATCTATAAGTATATTTGCACTTATTGCTGTACTTCCATTAAGCATATATCATTTTTCAATATTAAATATTACTTCTCTGATATCCAATATATTTGCTGTGCCTCTATCCTTTATAATACTTTCATCATCATTAATAACAATAATAACATATCAAATATATGCCCCATTATCAATTTTTCCTTCAAAAACAACAGAATTTTTTTCTAGTGTTTTAATAGAATTGGCAAATAAATTCAGTAAATTAAATTTCCTTAAATATGAATTAACTCTAAATTTATATTCTGCTGTACTAATAACATTTATAATAATATTTATAGGTATTATAATAAGAATAAAAATTAATAAATCGAATTATATTTACAATAAAATTCACAGTAAATAAACATTGAAAAATTAAAATAAAACTAAAATTTACTTTGACAATTATATATATTTTAGTATAATTTAAGCTATGAATAAATATATTTTAATACATAGAATAGTTAATGCATCTATATTTATGCTTTTTCCTATAGCAGCTTTTTATATAATAGAGCATAATAATATCAAAACAGGAATATATGAAGCTATTTTCATAATAGTGAATGCAGTTGAAATATTATTATTTATTGCGTTTATAATAGTATATTTAAAATGTGAATGGGGTACAAGAAAGCAGCATGCTCTAGTAAAAGCAGGTATTTCTTTTATAGTATATTTACTTATTATTACAATGACTATGGCAGCTATTTTTTGATTTAAAGGAATTATTATAATGCAGAAATTTTTGATGTCTGTATATACAATATTCGGATATATTTTTTATCCTGTGATATTTATAGTTTTTTCCATTATGATGATATTTAATAAATCTATTAGAAAGGGGGCTTTATCAAGACTGGGCTTCATATACCCTAAAGAAAATAATAAAAATGCTGTATGGATACATGCTGTAAGTGTTGGTGAGATAGTAGCTGTTAAAGAAATAATATTTACTTTAATAGATAAAGGTTATGCTATTTATTTATCAACTACCACAGTGGGTGGTTATGATATAGCTAAAAAAAATTACGGCGATAAAGTAGAACTATTTTATCTTACTTTAGATTATCCGCACATGATTAATAAGCTCATAAATTTAATTTCGCCTGAATATGTAATGATAGCAGAAATAGAGATATGGCCTACTCTTATATATGCACTTCATAAAAAACTTATACCTCTATATATGATTAATGGAAGAATAGGTAAAAAAGAAATAAAAGGATATAAAAATTTTAAATTCTTTTTTAAGCCTTATTTCAATATGTATACTAAAATATTAGCTCAAAGCAATATTGATAAAGAAAATATGATATATATAGGAATGCCTGAATCTCTCATCACTGTTACAGGAAATTTGAAATATGATATAAATTATTTTGTAGATGAAAAAAAAATAGATGATTTAGAAAGTATGATACCTGTAAATAAATTTGTTATAACAGCAGGAAGTACGCATGCCGGAGAAGAAGAACTAATATTAAATGCTATAAATGAGCTTGGAATTAAGGATAAAGTATATCTGGTTATAGTACCTAGAGATATAAGCAGAGGCGAAGACATACAAAAACTAGCTAATAAATTAGATTATGAAATGCCTCTTTATACTGATTATGATAAAACCTCTGAAGACGGAATAATAATAAATACAATAGGTGAATTATTGAATTGGTATAAGCTTTCTGACTTAGTTATAATGGGCGGTACTTTTATGGGAAATATGGGAGGACATAATATATTAGAAGCCATTTATTTTAAAAAAGCTGTTATAGTTGGAAAGTACATGTATAATTTTATAGAAATATATGAGTATATGAAAGAAGCAGTACTAACATGTAATGATAAAGCAAAATTAGCCGATACAATAAAAGAAGCATATCAAAACGAAAAACTTAGAAATAGTTTAGCTGATAAAGCATACAATTTACTAATAGAAAATAATGGCGCTTCCCAAAAAACTATAGATATTATAAATAAAGACCAAGGCATAGTATAACAAAATAGATATTTTCATATTGGCTTTTATATAAAAGAAATTTAGATTAATAATAGGTTTATGAAGTTTTGTGGAATTAATTTATGAAATATTTAAATGTCTATTTAAAAAATTCTATATTTGTATTTTCAAATTTAAAATATCATTTTTATATCACTTTTTTCATATAAAAGAAATATTCTAAATTATTCCATGTTTCTATCATATTCCTAAACATAATAGTTTTAAGGAGAAAAATATGAAAAAAAGCATTATACTAATCAGTCTATTTCTGATGTTATCTGTATTAGCTTATTCTCATACTTTAGGATTAGGACTTTATATTCCATTAGGGGAAGTATTCCTAGTCTATACCAAACCGATAATTTAAATCCAACTGCCTCATTAAGTCCTCAAACAGCATTTGAAATAGGTGTTATATTTAATCCTAGAGTTACTTTTAAAGTGAATAAATATAATAATGTATCTATAGGTATAGACGTTGGTTGGTATAGAGATACATTTAAATTTCAAACTGATTCAAAAAACTTTACACATGAATTTGATACTGTTATGACAGGGATTAATTTCAGATGGAATCCTATGCTATTTGTATTAGGTATAGGCGGAGGTGTTAAATTTCCTTTCACAGGTAAATATTGGGAAGGAAATAGTAATACAGCGTTAAGTGCTGGACATTTCTCAGCAAGATTTAATAATGCTATTATACCTTATGTAAGACTTTATACAGGTATAGATTTATTCCTTGTAAGTTTAGCATTATATGTTAATTTTGATATCCCATATTACCAGATAAAAAATAATTTATCTTCATTAGGCGAAGGATATAGCTATCCTGGAAAATTAGGCTCTGTTGATGTTGGTGTTCAGCTAGGTATCTATTTAGATATATTCAAATTCGGAGAAGAAGAGAAAGAAGAATCATATACATATTATTAAGAAATCATCATAATCGAAAAAGTTTTATAACATATGGGGATATATATT
>CASGDY010000159.1 GCA_949300355.1 uncultured Brachyspira sp. | reverse complement strand
GGTATATCTTTCATTCAAACTACTGAAGGATACTTAGAAGAAACTACTAACATTCTTCAAAGAATTCGTGAATTAGCTATACAAGCTGCTAACGGTATCTATACTGACGAAGACAGACTTTATGTACAAATCGAAGTTTCTCAGTTAGTAGACGAAATCGACAGAGTTGCTTCACAAGCTCAATTCAACAAGCTTAACATGTTAACTGGAAGATTCGCTAGATCTACAGGTGAAAACACTCCTACAGCTTCTATGTGGTTACACATCGGTGCTAATATGGACGAAAGAAAACGCGTTTATATCGGTACTATGAACAGCCAAGCTCTTGGACTTAAAAACCCAGTTGGACCTGCTGTTACAGCTACATTTATCAGCGTTTCTAGCCCAGCTAAAGCTAACTCTGTTATCGGTATGGTAGACGAAGCTCTTCTTAAAGTATTAAAACAAAGATCTGACTTAGGTGCTTATCAGAACAGATTAGAAATGACAGCTCAAGGCTTAATGGTTGGATTCGAAAATATGCAGGCTTCTGAAAGCAGAATTCGTGATACAGATATGGCTGAAGCATCAGTTAAACTTGCTATAACTTGTCTATGCTTGCTCAAGCTAATCAGTTACCACAAGGTGCTCTTAGATTATTACAATAATTAATATTCAATTAGTTTTGTAATATTAACCATATTATAAAGGGGGACATTCTTAATTGAATGCCTCCCCTTTTATTTTTAAACTTTTACTCTACTATAAAATTCCTATAATCATATATTTATTACCATATTAAACTGCTTTGATATCTCTTTTTTTATAGCTGTTAAATACTGAGATACAGCAGACTGAGTTACATGAAGCTTTTTTGCTAACTCCTCCTGACTTTTTCCCTCCGCAAATAATTTCATTATTCTTTTTTGTTTTGGTGTAAGTATAGCTATTATTAAATTTGAAACTCTGCTGTATTCACTATCAGTCAAAGCATTAGTATAAAGTATATTATCTAAATCATCATTTGTTAATATACTCTCTCTGCTGTCTGTTCTATCAGAATTGATCTTCCTAGTTCCTAAACTTTTATTAATCTCTTTTAAAACATCATTACAAAGTTTTTTACAGGTATCATATTTAGAACATAAATTGCACATTATATTAATACTCCTTTAAAATACATAATATTTTATCAAGAATTTCAGGCTTATAATTATCTGTATCAACATCTTCTAATTGTCTTATGGCATTCTTAATATCAACACGCATTATAACCCATTCCTCCCAATTAGTTTTTTTATTGTAAAAATAATCATCCTCCTTAATATTATCTAATATGTTTTTTATGAGTTTCTTATAATAGATTGTGCTTTGAAATTTATTCATTACGATCTCCTTATACAGTATATATAAATACTGTATAAATATTTATATATCATAAACGAATTTATTTCAACTTACTATAATGTATATTTGTATACTATAATAGTATTTTGTAATTACATACAATAAATACAATACAATTTATACAAATTTTGCAAAAGAGTATTATTTACATATCCCAGCCTTTATACTTTTTAGATAAATTTGAATTTTTAATTTTATTTATATTTTCTACTTACATAGAAAAAGCATGCCCTCCCAAGCTTTTTTAAATTTAGGATTTAATATATACTGAAAATTTTTAACTTTGTCAACCGATGCACTTTATATAGAATTATCAACTTTTTTGCCGCACACGCTCTGCGGACTTCGTCAAAGTTGCTGCCACCACCGCAGGTGGACTTCGTCGGCACGCTTCGCGAAAACGCAATTGATATAACTTTATATTTTAAAAATAATTATTAAATATAGGATATATCCTAAATTTATACTAAAATGCAGTTCTTTTGGTTCTCGCCGCAGGCGGGCTTCGCCTTATACCAATACCGAAAGGTACCTACTCGGTAAAAGAACTGGGGTATGGGGCAAAGCCCCAGACATCAAAACAAAAATATAAATTTATTTTTGACAAAATATAGTTGTTTATGTATATAAAAAAAGGAAGCAGAAAACTGCTCCCTTTATAAATTCTAGATTCTAGATTTTAATTGATATTAAGAGTCAAGAAAATCTTTTAACTCTTTCTTCTTAGACTGAGCTCTCAATCTTCTTATGGCCTTTGCCTCTATCTGACGAATACGTTCTCTAGTAACCTTGAACACATATCCCACCTCTTCAAGAGTATGAGAATAACCATCAACAAGTCCGAAACGCATTCTTATAACCTTTTGCTCTCTGTCAGGCAAACTGTCGAGTATTGAATCAATCTGCTTTCTTAAGATTTTGAAAGTAGTAATATTTTGAGGACTTTCAAATTCTTTATCTTCTATGAGTTCTCCCAAAATAGTATCCTCTTCATCGCCTATAGGAGCATTCAAAGAAACAGGGTCTTTAGCAACATTTCTTACACTTTTTACCCTGCTTTCAGGCCAGCTTAAAGCCTTTGCTATCTCTTGAATAGAAGGCTCTCTTCCATGCTGCTGCATATACTGTCTTAATACTCTTTGAACTTTATTAATCTGCTCTATCATATGAACAGGAACCCTTATAGTCCTAGCCTGGTCACTTATAGAACGTGTAATAGCCTGACGAATCCACCAAGTAGCATATGTAGAAAATTTATAACCCTTTTTGTATTCAAATTTATCTACAGCCTTGATAAGTCCTATATTTCCTTCCTGAACCAAATCGAAGAAATGAAGCCCTCTATTAACATACTTTTTAGCTATAGCAATAACAAGTCTTAAATTAGCCTTAACAATATGGTCTTTAGCCTGAGCTATTTTTCTCCTTGATGAATCTATTTTACGAACCCATTCTACTAAAGTTTCTTTATCAATACGAACTTCATCATAAATATCAGCCATACGAACCAGTGCCTTATGGAAACTAGTTATAACAGCTTCTATAGCTTCAGGAGTAATATTAAACTCATCTACAAGTCTTATATATATATCCTTATTTCCCGCTTCTATCTCTTTGTAATAATTCTCAAAATCTGATATTTCTTTATAGTATCTTTTTTTAAGTTTTTCAAAATACTCTTCTATCTGATTTATTCTATGCAAATAGAACTTTAACTTTTCAGCTATTCTGTCTATTTCCATTCTGTTTAATCTTACTTTTGTTAAAAGCTTAACTATACTGTCTTTAACTTCCTCTTGTTCTTTAGTAAGAGTTTTTATTGTCTTTTGTGTAGTAATCTTTTTTATTCTCTTATCTAAAGCTAGATATTTTTCAGCTAATGCAACATACTCTTTTTCAAAGTTTTTATACTTTCTTTCTAATTTTCTTTTCTCCTGAGTAGAAACATTATATATTCTAGGAGGTTCTAATATTTCATGTATAGAAACTTTTCCTATCTGTACATTTTTGATAGTATTCAATACTTCCCCTACTACAAGATGAGTGTTCAATATTATACTTTCAATTTCAGATTCTCCTGATTCAATCTTTTTTGAATAATCTACCTCATCATCATGAGTAAGCAGACTTACCTTTCCAATTTCTTTAAGATAAAGCCTTATAGGATCATCATTGTTTCCAACCTTATCCTCTACATGTATAAACTTAGCAGCATCATCAATCTTATTTTGATTCTTAGAAAGGCTCTCAAACTCTCTTTTGTCTTCAACGATAACAATTTTTCTTGCAGCTAATAATTGAAAAAGTATGTCCATCACATCGGTATCCATATTATCAATGGCGCCGTTAATCTCTTTAAATGTAAGATATTTATTTGCATTCCCTTTTTCAAGTAATTTTCTAATCTTTTCATTATTTTTAATCAAAAGATCGCAATCTTCTTCTGTCATCATAAATCACTTCCTTGATGTAATTTTTCTTTTTGCTTATTAAGTAAACTTATTCTACGAGCTGCTTCATAAATATTATCTAAATTATCCAAATTTATATTATTTTGTAATTCTTTTTTTTCGGAGTCTATGCAGCCGCTTTTAATTTTAATAATAAGCTCCTCCAATTTTTCATATATATTTTCACTATATAGTTTCTTCTTGCTTAAAATCTGATTAGCTATATACTCATTACCCAATACATTAAGAGCATCTTCAACACTTGCTTCTTTATTAAGAGTTAAGAGTCTTATATAAAATTCTCTTGTTATATCTTTCTTAATAAGATCAACACTAATTTCTCTTTCAGCCTCTTTAATTAAAGAAGGATTCAAAGCAAGTAAATATATCAAACTATTTTCATAGCGAAATTTATCATCTATATTTTTAACTTTTTTATCATATTTTGTACTGGAAGCATACTGATTTGCATTATATGTATTTAAATAGTCTTTGTTAAAAGCTTCTCTATCAACATTAAGTTTGGAAGCTATATATGAAATTATCATCTGTTTCTCTGTTTCGCTTTTCACAGCATCTAAATACTTATAAAAACTATTAATAACATCTAATTTTTCTGCTATAGATAAAGAAGAAATATCTTTTTTTATTTCAGTATCTATAACAAAATCATACCAATTAAGTTTATTATTATACAATATATCAAACCGGTTTCTGCCATAAACTGTAAAAAATTCATCTAAATCTTTAGTTTCTTGTATAGAAAGTATAGTCAACTTTAAATCAAACTTCAAGAGCGTAATTACAGCAGATTTTGCGGCCTTTATACCAGCTTCATCGCTATCTAATGCTAATACTACATTTTTAGTGTATTTTTTTATTTCTCTAGCATGTTCTTCTGTAATTGCCGTTCCTAAAGTGCCTACAACATTCTTTATACCCATTTTATGGCATGCTATTGTATCCATATAACCTTCAACAAGCATTATTTCATCTTGCTTCATAATGTATGATTTAGCAATATTTATACCATATAATGAAGCTTTCTTTTTAAATATTAGGCTTTCTTTAGAATTTAGATACTTAGGCTCCTTACCATCTATACTTCTTCCTCCAAACCCCACTACCTCTTCTCGTTCATTTATTATAGGAAACATTATTCTATTAACAAAAGTATCATAATAATGATTAGGATTATTCTTGCTTACGTTTACTAAACCCAATATATTCATATTATTTACTGTAACTTTATTCTCTGTTAACGCATTCATTAAAGCATTCCAACTAGGAGGAGCATAGCCTATTCTAAATTCTTTTATAATGCTGAATGGTATTTTTCTTGATTTCAAATATTTTTCAGCATCTTTATAGAAATAATCTCCATTTTTATCTTTTAAAAACAGGCTTTTTCCAAAAAAGTTGCATGCTATTCTGTTAATTCTTCTGCTTTCTAAATATATTTTATCTTTTTGAGTAGTTTTTGGAGAAAAAAAGCCGCTTACATCAACCGAAAACCTATTTCCTAAATACTCTACAGCCTCTTTAAATGATTTATTCTCTTTTTCTTTAAGATATGTAATAACATTTCCTTTAGCACCGCAAGTAAAGCATTTATATATACCTTTAGCGTCATCAACGGACATAGAAGGATTTGTTTCTTGTCCATCTTTATGAAAAGGGCATTGAACGGTGTATTGACTTCCGCCTCTATGTATTACTTTGTATCTATCTCTTAATATATCAACAAGAGATACTCTAGACAATAGATTATTTAATTTTTCAATAAATAAATTATCCACAATAAATAAGCTCAAACTTTAATATCTGTATATTAATCGGATATTAAAATATTAAAAATTATACATTATCCCCATAAATAAATATCCATAAATATAAAAATATTTTAAAAAAAGTCAAGTATTTTTAATATTTTTTAATCAAAATAATATTAGTGAAAATCAATCCATTTTATATATTTATCACTTGACAAAATTTTGTTTTTTATTATTATAGTGTGAACATGTTTTGCGGAGACTTATTGTGTTTAGTTATTTTGAAAAAAGTCAGAGAAGAAGAAGGATCTTAAATAACATAAAATCAAGAAGGATTATAATAGATAAATTTAATATTCCATTAGGTATAGTACCTAGCGAATATGTATACCCTATAGAGGGTACAAAAATAGAATTAAAAAATACTGATAACGGAGATGTATATTCATATAAAATATCCGTTTCAGCAGAAAAAATATTTTCATTGTATATGAAATTATTAAAATTATTTCCATCTTATGGAACTATGATTATAGAAAGAATCAGCGAAGATGTTAACAGAGACTTCGATGTTCTTATGAGTGATCCTGATGTTTCATTAAATGAAATAAGAAAAGTATTTAGAAGATATAATGAATTATGGGTTGAATGCGGATTTGTTGGATTCGGTGTTATAGATGAACTTACAGAGTTTGAAATTTTTATAAATTTAGATAAAGAAATAGAAATTAACACATCATATAAAAATATAAAAAAAATTAATCGTATATTAAAATCTTATAAACTTTTAAATGATGATGCTTCTTTTATAAGCGACTATGAACATATGCATTATTCTCTATCATCTATAGCGGCAGATGAAGGCTGTTCTGAAGCTGATGAATATGTTTTTGACTATTATGATATCATAAATAATCTAAAATCAGTTTATGGATTTACAACTATTAATTTAAATGATACCAATAATATAATAAAAACTCCAAAATGGTGGAATGTTACAGTGAAAGGGTTAGGAAAATGCCAAAAAAGAACTTTTATGTCTACATACTATATAGTTGCAAATACAATAGAGGAAATGGAAACTTTAATAGATGAAAAAATGAATGATATGAAAGTTGATTATTATTATATATACGACTTTTATAATGTAGACCCTAATAATTATAATTATGAAAGCGTAAATGTTTCTAATATTCAAAATGTATCTTTTGAGAAAGCACCTTTTGGTATATGGGGACAGTCTGATGTATTTATATGTAAAGCTAAAAATATAGCTTCATATTATATTAATAAGAATTATGCAAGAACATACTAATGATAATTTTATAAATGCTTTAAAAATAAAAGAACATATTAAATATCAATTTAAATATTGTCCTTACTGCGGGGAAAAAGATTCTTTTATTTTTAATGATGTAAAAATCTTTCAATGCTCAAAATGTAAAAGAACATATTTTACTAATCCGGCATCCGCTGTAGGGGTTATTATAGAAACTCCAAACGGGATAATATTCGTTGAAAGAAAATTTGAACCTAAAAAAGGTTATATAGATATGCCAGGAGGTTTTTGCGAACCTTATGAAAAGGCTGAAGAAACCGCTGTTAGGGAAATTCTTGAAGAAACAAATATAAAATTAAATAATATACACTTTTTAATGAGCGGAGCTAATGAATATATATACGATGGCGTTATGTATATTACAACAGACATATTCTTTTATTCAAAATTGGATTATGTTCCAGATGCCGCTCCAAATGATGATGCTTCAAAAGTTATTTTCATAAAAAGAGAAGATATTGATTTTGAAAGA
>CASGDY010000158.1 GCA_949300355.1 uncultured Brachyspira sp. | reverse complement strand
GTTTTTAATGCGGTTTATTTTATATCAAAATGAATAAAAAGTATATATTCAATTTTTTTTATTGTTATATAATTATTTACAAATATATAGTATAATATATATTGTAAATATAGGGGTAAATTATGAATGAAGAAGAATTAATAGAATTAAAAGAAAAATTATTCGATGGTGAATATGCCGATATATTAAAGCCATTATCATCTGGGAATATCTTTTTAGCTAAATCGGTATTAGATTCATATATAAAAGATTTTTCATCTAAACGCAAATTACAGGCTATAGGATTATTTACTTCTAATAATTATAATTTTTATTATGAAGATGACGGAAGTGTTTTGAGAGTTATAAAAGAATTGATTGATAATAAAAATATAAGCGGTATAGATAATATAAATTTCGATTTGAGTGTAAATAATGCCTTATTATACGGAGATTTTGTAAGATTTATATATGCATTATATTTTGGAGGATTTAAAGAAGAAGTTAATATTCTGTTGAAAAAGATGCATGAGTTTATATTAATTATCACTAGCAGTATTGTACTTAATTTTAAAAATGCCAATTTAGCTGATAAATTAAGTATATATATAACTTCCTCTATATACAGATATATATTTGATGTATTCAGTGATTTTTATTATGTATATGGAGATTTAAAAAATAGGGCAGATGTAATGTATTATAAGAGCTATATTACCTGCAATGTTATGTCCGATTATAAGGCTTTGGTTGGACCTGATTTAATAAAAACAGCTTTATGTTTTGAAGATATACAAGATTTTGAAAAGGCTGAAAAGATATATGAATCTGTTATAATAGATTTTGAACATGTATTATCTGATATAATGTGCAATTTCGATAATTATAATGTAAAAAATAAAGCCGAGGATTATGTAGCCTTAATTTCTTTATGGCAGGCTTGTAATGGTATAAATAGATTAGAAAATATTAATAAATATGATTCTAAAATAGAGTCCATAGAAGAGGCTATAAATAAACTCAATTCTATTTAAATAAATATTATGGATTATAAAATGGATAAAAGATTAGAACTGCTTTTAAATGAATCTGATAAAATATTTAATGATATGAAAGAAGTATATTTTTTAGATGATAAAGATGCAAATACTTTTTTAAATAAGTTGGAAGAATATCTGCATGCATTTGTTTTTGGATGTTTAATGGATGTGCAGATAAGTTCTGAAAAAGCATGGATTATACCATATAAAATATATAAAGATTTAGGGCATTTTGATATATATAAACTAGAAGAAAAAGGTTTAAATTATTATAAAGACTTTTTTAATAAGAATAAACTTCATAGATTTAATAATGATAAGGCAGAAGCATTTTATAATGCAATTGAGAGAATAATAAAATATTATGATTGTGATGCTTCAAAAATATGGAAAGATAATCCAAGCAGTACTTCAATAGTCTATAAGTTTTTTGAATTTAAAGGATGCGGTCAGAAAATAGCTAATATGGCAGCTAATACATTGGCAAATCAATTTAAAATAGAAATGAGTGATTATAGCAGTATAGATATTTCTGCTGATGTTCATATTGTTAGAGTTATATATAGGCTTGGATTTATAGAATTTGAAAGATATAATCAATTAGAAGATGATAAAAAGAAATTATTAGTTATTTATAAGGCAAGAGAATTGAATCCTCAATTTCCTGGAAAAATAGATTTTGTATGTTGGAAATTAGGCAGAGATTATTGCCATGAAAATAATCCTGATTGTGATAAATGTTATATGAATAAAGTATGTGCAAAAATGATAAATTAATATAATTATTTATGAAAGTTTAATGAAATGTAATTTTTACATTTTTTAATATTTTGGTATTATTTTATATAATTTTAAATTTTTTATATGAAAAGGAGTTAATATGATAATAGGATTCATTGGTGCCGGAGCTATGGGCGGAGCTTTAATAGAAGGTTTTATCAAATCCGGAATAGAGTATACTAATATTGTAGCAAGCGTAAAGACTATGGAAAAGAAAGATTATCTTGAAAAGAATCTTGGAATAAAAGTTTATACTGATAATAGAAAAGCAGCTAGCGAGTCAGATGTTTTATTTTTAGCAGTTAAGCCTTATATGATTCCTTCTATTGCTGCAGAGATATCATCATCAATTAAAGTTGGTGCTACTATTATAAGCGTGGCAGCTTCTGTGTCAAAAAAGGATTTATCAAGATATTTCAGCGGAAGCAGAATAGTGAGAATAATGCCTAATACACCCGTTAAAACTTGCAATGGTTTTATATCCGTTGTTGAAACAGAAAATAAAGTTGTTGAGAATGGTGCTGTTGAGTTATTAAAGAGAGTAGGAATGGTTAAGGTTATTAAAGAAGAACAAATACATGCCTATAATGCTATGGCTGGCTGTTCTCCTGCATTTATGTATATATTAATAGAGGCTATGAGCGATGCTGGAGTTGTTATGGGAATAGATAGAAAAACAGCTATAGAAATGGCAGCACAGGTTTTTAAAGGAACAGGTGCTATGGTATTGGAATCAGGTAAACATCCGGCACAATTAAAAGATGGTGTATGTACCCCTGGAGGACTTACTATAAAAGGAGTTGAAGTTTTGGAGGAAAAAGGACTTAGAAGCGGTATTATAGAAAGCGTTATTGCAAGTTATAATAAATCTATAGAAAGTGAAAAAAAGTAAAAATTGTAGTATAAAATACTGCTTTTCTACAATTATTTATTTGTAAAATATAATATTGTAATAATCAAAACAAAAAATTCTATTTGACTTTTTTGACTCAATTATTATAATATGAGTATAAGACACTTGGAGAACATTATGCCTAAAAAGACAATTTTAGTTTTAGATGATGAAAAAAGCATTAGAACTCTTTTTGAAGAAGAGTTTAAAGATGAAGGATATGATGTAGTATCCACAGATAGCGGAGAGGAGGCTTTAGAAATGCTTGATAAGGGCACTCCTCATATTGATTTAATAACATTAGACATAAAAATGCCTAAAATGGATGGCTTGGATTTTTTGGCTAAGGTTAGAGAAAAACATAGAGAATTGCCTATCATAATATGTACAGCATATAACAATTACAGACATGAGTTTTCTGTTTGGAATGCTGATGGTTATATATTAAAATCAGGAAATCTTACAGAGATTAAAGACAAGATAAAAAGACTCATAGGTTAATATTATATGCCCCATATTCGTAAAGATCCTGTAACTAAACAGTCTGTAATAATTTCATCAGAAAGAACAGGAAGACCTAGCGATTATGTAAATTCCAATGAAAGACATATTGCTAATTCTGATCTTAGCTGTCCTTTTTGCCGAGGACATGAGATGAAGACTCCGGATCCCGTTTATACTGTTTATGCTGAACAGGAAGAAATTTGGCAGGTTAGAATCGTACCTAACAAATATCCTATAATATCTGAAACCCATAAGAATGAATTGCCTAAAGACAATATTCTTTTTCATGCCAGCAGTTCTAAAGGGTTTCATGATGTAATTATAGAACATCCTAAACATTATTTTAATTTTTATCATGCACAAACAGAAGATTTTTTTTATATTTTTAAAGCTGTTATGATGAGGCTTAAAGATTTAGGAAAAAATGAGGATATGATGTATAGCCTATATTTTAAGAATTTCGGACCTGAAGCGGGGGCAAGTCTTTATCATTCGCATTCTCAGATTATCACTACTCCTTTTATACCGGTTCAAATGTATGAAGAGATCAGCGGTGCTTTAGAATATCATAATGAAAATGGAAGATGTGTGTATTGTGATATAATAAAAGAAGAAAAAGCATTAAATGAAAGAGTAATATGCGAGAATAAAAACTTTATAGCTATATCTCCATTTGCTTCAAGATCTCCATATCAGATATATATAATTCCTAAAGAGCATTCTGACAGCATTATACATGTTTCTAGTTCTAATATTTTAGATTTTGCAAGCATATTGAAAGATGTATTTGACAGATTATATAAACTTTTGGGTGAAGTTAGTTTTAATTATGTGCTTCATACTCTTTTGCCTACACTTGAAAATAAATATAAAAATTCTAGTCATTGGTTTTTAGATATAATGCCTAAAATGAGTAAACTAGCAGGCTATGAATTGGGAAGCGGAGTATTTATTAATTCTATTACTCCTGAAGATGCTACTCAGCAGTTAATAAATATATTATAATAATACTATATAGTCTCTTGTAATAACAGCATCATAATTTTTATAGCCTAGTATTTTTAATATATCATCAGAATGATGCCCTATTATTTTCTCTACATCATCAGAATTATAGTTTATAATACCTCTTGCAAACTCATTTCCTTCTTCGTCTATTATACTAACTATATCGCCTTTTTTGAATGTATTAACTACTTTTGTTATTCCTATAGGAAGAAGGCTTGCTTTTTCTAAAACAGCCTTTTTAGCTCCGGCATTAACTATTAATTTACCTATTATAGTTGTAGCATAAGCAATCCATCTTTTTTTTGTTGGAAGTTCATTATGTTCTTCAACCGGATAGAATATTGTTTTATCTTTTGTTTCAAAAATATCATTAAGTACATTAGGTTTTTTTCCGTTAGCTATGAATAATGCACATCCTGATCTTGTAACTATTTTAGCAGCCTGAAGCTTAGTTTTCATTCCGCCTCTTCCGCCTTTTGAAGCATCGAGTCCTAAATCCTCTATTTCCTTTGTAACCTCAAATACCTCATGTATGAATTTGGCATTAGGGTTAGTTTTTGGATTATCATCATAAAGTCCATTTATATCTGAAAGTATTATAAGCAAATCCGCATCCAATTCGCTTGCAACTAATGCAGACAGCTTATCATTATCAGAAAAGCTTATCTGAGTAACATCATATAACTGTTTAAGCTCATCGCTTGATACGGTATCATTTTCATTTATTATAGGTACAACTTTATATTTTAAAAGCATACTCAAAGTAGAGTTTAAATTTAAATATCTTCTTCTGTTAGAGAAATCTTCTTCTGTTAGAAGAATTTGGGCAGTAATTATATCAAATTTAGAAAATCCGTCTTCATATATTGACATAAGCTGTGATTGCCCTATAGCAGCACAAGCCTGTTTTAAAGCTACTTCATCTAAATCTGCTGCATTAATTTTTTTAGCACCTAATCCAACAGCTCCTGAAGTAACTATTAAAACTTCTTTTCCCATTTTATGGAACTTCGCTATGGCTTCTATAAATGAATATATTCTAGCTAAAGAGATATATCCTTCATCATTTCTCAAAACATTAGTACCAAATTTGAATACTATTCTATTTATGTTGTTTAAATCTATTTTTTTCATACGCAATATTATAAATTATATAAAAAAAAAATAAAGATTTAATTTAAATTATTTTAAAATAGTTTACTTATTTCCCCATACTCCTCCGAATTTAAAACTCATTCCCAAATAAAAGTCATTATCTACAGTATAATGTCCTCCATCTTTTGTATCATAAGATATAACTCCTACTTGATATCTATCTTCTAGCTCATAATATTGATAATTATTTTTATATACAGGATCATAAGTAAATGTATCTGAAATCATTATTTTAAAATCATCAGTTATATTAAATGTTATTTTTAAAAAAGCCCTGTATTTTAGCTGATAAATATCTTCAGCATCGGAATATATATTATTATCATGAATACCAAAATGAGCAGTTATATCAAATTTCCATAATCTTCTCGCTTCAAAAAATATGAATCCGCTCATGCCATAATATGGTTTTTCACCATTGAAAGTTTGTACTGAAAAATCTGTATAATATCCATCATTAAAATTGGGTTTATTGTCATTAGTCTCTCCAGGAAAATATTGATTATCTACTCGTATTCCATGCCTAAACCAAAAGCCTTCAATTCCTACAGTAAATCTTCCATCTCTTCCATTTCTAAAATAGAAAAATGCATTAACACTGTCTCCCCATTCTTTAATCGGCTGAGAACCTATTTCCGTAACTATGCCTGCTACTCCTGTATTAATATAATCATTACTGTAAGCTACTTTAGCCATTAAGCCTTTAGATGAATTGGCATCAAGACCTTCTTCTCCATTAACTAAACCTAAACCTATAAATACTCCAAAGAAATTAGCTTCTACCATTAAACCTGTATCATATCTTGGTATAAATTGGGTATCATAACCTATAGGCATATCTCTTGGTCCTGAAAGTACAGTAGCTTTATTACTGCTCACAGTATGATAATAAAATAATGTAGGAAAATACGATGTCATAGGTATATTTTTTGTATATGGTTCTAAAACTCCTGCTCTTATTCCTACATATTTAAAATTGATAAATATATTCATTTTAGAGAAATCAAAAACAGGAGGTGACATATTTTTATAAAATCTTGCTTTATGTGATAACGGCTCATAGAATCTTGCATTGAATGCCGCTTCTATTGATGCATATTTATATTCTTTTATGTAATGTAAATCTCCGTATAATAATACACCTAATGTATCTTCATTTCCTGTCTGCTCTATTAAGTCGCTCATTCTTCCATAAGCTACCATTTCCATAGATGCTGACAACTGCCCGTATCTTTTTATATTATTTGTGTTTGTAGTCTGTGAATAGGCATTATTAGTTAAAATTATTAACATAATACAAAAAAAATAGTAATAAAAAATTCTTTTGTTTAATTGTAATTTGCAACTTCTAATGTGTGTTGTGTGTTGTGTGTTGTGTGTTGGTTTTTTCATTATTCATGCTCCTTATAATATAATATTAGTTTATATAAGTCAATATATCAAGTGTTGTAATATGTGCACGGGTGCCAAACATATTGCATTTAAGTATTCCTTAGTTTTTTAAAGTATAACATAGGTGTATCATAATTTAAAGCTGAATGTATTCGTTTATGATTCCAAAAATTATTATATCTTTTTAA
>CASGDY010000157.1 GCA_949300355.1 uncultured Brachyspira sp. | reverse complement strand
GGTATTCCTTTTTGTTTATTTGTGCTTATTTAAATTATAAGGAATACCTTCTTTTTTTAAACCAAAAATGTGCAATATCTATGGCTCTTAAACAAAATAATTAACTATCTAATATTTACAAATTATATATTTATGATATAATGAAAAAGCGATGCTTTATGTAATAAATAATTTTATATCAACTTCAAACTGGCGATATTTCTTTTATGGTCTTGATATACTATTGGTGGCAGTATTATTTTATATAATATATATGCTAATGTACAGTACAAGAGCTTACAGCATAGCAATAGGTTTTATAATATTATTTTTTATAACCCTAATAGCAAAAGTATTCGGTCTTTCTACACTATCTTGGATATTTGATCAATTCTTCCAAGTCGGACTTATAGCCATCGTTGTAATATTCCAAGCAGAAATAAAACATGCCTTAAGAATATTAGGCGGCAGAGCATTCTTAAAAAAATCATTCAGATACGATGAAGATCAAATTCAAAAAATACTAAGTGCTACATTTAATTTATCATATAAGGGATACGGTGCTTTAATAGTTTTTCAAAGAAATATATCTCTTCATTCTTTAGTTGATAGAGCTGTAAAACTTAATGCTGATATATCCATAGAACTCGTTGAATCTATATTTTTTAAGAATAACCCCATCCATGACGGGGCGGCAATAATAATGGAAAATAGAATAGCAGCAGCAAGTGCATATCTCCCTCTTACAGAAATAGAGCCTCAAATAAAAAATAGAAGATTAGGAACTAGACATAGAGCAGCACTTGGTATTTCAGAACAAACTGATGCAGTAGTAGTCGTGGTTTCTGAGGAGACTCAATGTGTATCTATTGTTCATAACGGTATATTGGAATATAATTTAAATAGAGAAGAATTAGATGAAAGGCTTAGCGAACTTTTAGAGATAAAAAAATGAAAAATAAAAAAACATCGGATTTAAGTAAATTTAGCTTTAAAAAAACGTTATCTCGTTTAACGAATAGATTAGGTATTAAATTATTGTGTCTTTTAATGTCATTTTTATTGTTCCTATTTGTTAGATATCAAAAAGAATATACTAAAGACTATGTTACAAAAATAAATATAAAAAATATTCCGTCAAGATTATTAATAGCGAATGATATACCTGAAAATATTACAATAACTTTAAAAGGGTTTAAAGATAATATTTATGAACTCCCTACCGAATTTAGCACCTACATAGATCTTACAAATTCTGTTATAGGAAGCAATATGTATGAAGTTCTATTAGCAGGAGATATAGATTACTCTAAAATGAACATCACAGTAAATCCAAGTGAAATACCTATAATACTAGATGAACTTGCATATAAAACAGTACCTATAAAAGTACCTACAGTAGGAAAATCAGCTTATGGGCTTAAAATTGACAACATAAAGGTAAATCCTTCCAATGCCATAATATCAGGTCCTAAAACTTTAGTATCATCCATAGATGAAATAAAAACTTATAATATAGATATAACAGATAAATATTTGGATTATTCAGCAATATCAAGAGTTCATTTACCTAGAAATATAAAATCTGATGTTTCAAGGGTAAATGTTAATATCATATTTGATAAAAATCTTGGTAAAGTAGAATTTAATAATATTGCAATTAAAATAGACAACCTAAATGAAAAATTTCAGATTAAGGATAATAATCCGCTTATAATAAATAAAATAATTTTAGAAGCTAATAAAATAATGATGTCAAATTTATCACCTGATGATATTAGATTGTATTTAGATTTAACAGAATTGACTAATACTGGTATGTATTCAAATATATCTATAGAAGCTAATATACCTGTTAATACAAGACTTATAGAAATAGAACCTTCATTCTTCGATATTGAAATAATAGAAAGAGAGATAAAGGATAATGATACCGCTAATACAAATTAAAATAAAGAGAATGTAACTAATTAATAAGGCAAATAATGAAAAGATTAAAATACGGTGATGTATTAATATTTTTATTTATAATTATTTTCTCATTTTTTTATGCTAAGAATTTAATTTCAAATAAAAGCAGCAAAATAATAATAGATACTTATGATAAATCTTTCAGATATGATTTAAATACCGACAGAGAAATTACTGTTACTGGTTTATTAGGCGAATCAAAAATACTGATAAGCAATCAGCAAATTATGTTTGAAAGCTCGCCTTGCAGAGATAAACTATGCATCAAAGCAGGTGCACTAAAAAATTCACCTATAATATGTATGCCTAATGGTATATCTATAAGATTTGAAAAAAATATGGAGAACAATATAGAAATTGATTCTGTAGTTCAATAGGAATATTTAT
The DNA here is from genome assembly GCA_949300355.1 of uncultured Brachyspira sp. Lineage (GTDB taxonomy): Bacteria > Spirochaetota > Brachyspiria > Brachyspirales > Brachyspiraceae > Brachyspira. The sequence continues at coordinate 7,627 of CASGDY010000157.1, read as the reverse complement.
GTTATTTTTAGAAAATATAAAATCTCATACAGGCAAAAGAAGAATATATGATATAATATTTTTTGCTTTTTTATCATCATTTATTGCAGCTGTTGAAAATATGTTCCCAAGACCTATACCATATTTTAGAATAGGATTTTCTTTTGTTATTGTATTAATGGTTGTAGATGTATTCACATTTAAAGAACTATTACTTCTAATATTTATAAAGAATGTTTCTGTTGCTTTGGCATTTGCTTATATATTAACACCTCCTTTTTATTTAGGATTATGCGGAGGTATAACATCAATCATAATAATGAAGCTAATGAGCTATTTCAAAAATACATTTTCTGTATTCGGTGTGAGTTTAGCTGGTGCTTTAATAAGTAATTTATCTCAGGCCTTTCTATCTAAATATTTATTTAAATTACCGGATATAAGATTTTTAATAGTACCTGTATTTATATTATCACTCATAACAGGAAGCATAGTAGGAATTATAACAATGATATTATGCTCAGATAATCATAAAAAAAGACTTCAATAACAAAATTAATTATCAAAGCCTTTTATATTTATTATTAGAATTTACTAACTTTATTATTTTTTACTAGGATCAAAAACAGTATCTTCATTTAGTAAATGCTTATATTCAGTAAGATAATAAGCTATAATACTACACCCTGAAGAGTATAAGGAACAGCATATTGTCCTACATGATGAAAACCTATATTATGCATATGTTCATGAAACATTAAACCTGCTGTATTAGCATATGTTTGACTTTGCATATAAGTAAAATAATCTCCAAATAGAACATCATTTAAACTGCCCCAATTACCTGTGCTGAATCCTATCCATTCACCTATAGGTATTTCATTCTCTGGCTGAAGCCCATAACGTAAATATCTTGATTTACCTACTGGTCCAACTCCAGTACCTACAGGAACTCCTACTCTTTTTTTATATCCAAAATCATATTTGAGAGAACGGACACAATCAATAACTCTTTGAGCATCATATTTATCTCCTACTTTAAGATTATGTCCATTATAGCTGTCCTCTACAGAAGACCCCAATTGAGCATCCGCTGCCTTTACACGATTGACAAACTCATCAGTATTAACGGCCATTCTAATAAGTGCCATACATACTAACATATATTTTTTTCATCTACTGTAATAATAGTATATTTATCTACATTGCTATCTATCTCAAAACTATCTATACCAACCTGCCAATATGGATATTTTTTATTGATAGTTTCTTTACTAAAATCATCTGGCTTTAATGCATTATTATTACAGCTTAATGCTGAAAATAATAAAATAAATAAAAATAATTTTTTTAACACAATCACTCCGCTTACAATATTTATATATATTATTTTTTACTAGGATCGAAAACACTATCTTCTAATAATAAATCTTTATATTCAGTATAATAATAGGCAGTTAATTCATCTAACTGTTTAGCATATTTATCTTTTAAATTTCCGTACAATATTCTTTCTATTAATTTTTGTACAACATCCTGAAGTCCGTAAGGTACATTACTATTCTGGTTAATAGCGGCATGAGTAAATCCAATATTATGCATATGTTCATGAAACATTAATCCAGAAAAAGAAGCATATCCATATAAACTATCACCAGACCATTTTATCCAATTAGCATTTTCAAATCCTACCCAGTCTGCTGTAGGTATTTGATCTGCAGGCTGACCTCCGCAATATCTTGCATATCTAGAATCACCTACAGTACCTAAACCTGCTCCGCCTGTTGAAAGCTTTTCATAAGTAAATTCATGCTTTACAGTACGCACTACTTCTGTCAATATATTAGGGTCATATTTTTCTCCTGCTTTAATTGTAAAATTCCCATAAGAATAATTAGCTGCTGCTGTTAAATCTCCTTTAGCTATTACTTCTGTTAGAAATTCTTCAGAATTTAAAGCAGTTCTAATTAATGCCATACATCTTAATATAAAACGTTTTTCATCTACTGTTATTGAAGCATAAGATGATAAATTATTAGCTATTTGAAAATTAGCAGCACCTACCTGCCAATAAGGATATTTTTTGTTTATTTCTTCTTTACTATAATCGCTTGGTTTTAATACATTACTATTACAGCTTAATACAAATAAAGATGATAAAAACGAAATGAATAAAAATAATTTTTTCATATTCCTCTCCTAAGCAAAATTAATTATTAGGCAGTATTCTTACACCAACTTGAAAACCTATATCAAAGCTGGACATGGTTTGTCTTGTTATTTTAGCTATGCTTTGATTATTTAACATAGCATTTTTAAAAGACATACCAAAATCTCCTCCTATATAACCGCCCAATACTAATGCGAATTTTTTATCACTGTAAACTTCATAATCTACAGAGAATCTAAGATATGGTATTATAGGAACTTCAAATACATTTTTTATCTGAAATGCATTAAAATGTTCTATATTTCTATCTATATTTTTGGTATCATAATTTATATAAGATGACATAGATTTGACATATAGAGGCACTTTAATACCTACATTCATACCAAATGAAAATTTCTTCCAATTAAGTTTAGGATATATTCCGAAAGACATACTCTCAAATGTATAAATATAACTATTTTCATTTTTTTTATCTTCGCTTATTCTATAAAATGCAAATTCATCATGATTATATCCCAATTCGCCTAGAACACTAATGCTAAAATCTTTATTTATATCGAATCTATATCCTATATGAAATAAAAAACCTGCATCAAATCCAACACCTGATCTTCTATCTGCCTGCTTCACAGCTGATTTTAAATCATTTTTTTGCTGTTCAGTGGGATTTTTATTAGTTAAACTATATTGATTTATTCCAATACTTAACCCTAATGGAACAAATACGCCTATTTCAATACCGTTTTTAGCAAAAACAGTAATGCAGCTCAAAAACATTATTATAAATATATTCAATAATTTTTTCATAATTTTCTCTTTATCAATTTTTAACATACTTAATATTAATTCATAGGTCTTATCTTAACGCCTACTTGAACACCTAAATCTACGCTTGATATATTTTCTATAGGAGTATCAATACCTTCATATTTTGATCCTTTCACCTGATATCTCAAGGCAAAATCATAATCAATATATGCTCCTAGAACTATATCAAATTTATTAGATGTATATACTGAATAATCTAAAGTTAATTTTAAATATGGTATTATATTTGAAGCAAAATAATCTTTATAATTCTTCATATCAATCATTTTTATAGTTTCAGTTGTATAACCCAATGTTGAATTATAACTTGAATCATTAATTGTTCCGGATAAAAATATTTTCATTCCTACACCAATACCTAAAGAAAATCTTTTATAATTAAATTTAGGTAAAATACCAATGACAAGGCTGTCAAAAGTATAATAACGATAATTCTGCAATTTAAGTGCCTGAGATTCTGTATTACTATCTTTTAATCTGTAATTAAAAGTATCTCTGCTGTATCCAAGCTCTCCCATAAAACTAAAGCTAATTTCTTTATTTAATTCTAATCTATACCCTGCCTGAAATAAAGCATCCGCATCATACCCAATATGGGAAGTCCTGGTATTATTTGTAACGTATTTATTGTATATACCTGACTGCTGACTATTTAAACTAGAAGGAGCTTTGTCATAATAATGGATTCCTATATTGAAGCCTAAAGGAACAAAAACACCCAACTCTAATCCGCTTTTCGCAAATACTGAATAAGAAAGAACAAATAACACCACTAATATTTTACATAATTTCATTGTAACCCTTAATTTTTAAATTCTAATTTTTATAATAACACATATTATAATATTAATCAAACGGTATTATTATAAAATTAATTAGTGATTTTTATCATTGTAATAATAACTATTATTTTATATAATAAAATTGATTAACATTTATAAATAAAAAGATAATAAATTATGGATATATTTTTTGAAGAATATGTAAATATAAACGGCATAGAGCAATATTTTATACATTACCCTAAAAAATCAAATACAACTCTGCTATTTCTGCATGGCGGCCCTGGAGAAAGCGAAGCATATTTTTTATATAAAATGCATTCAAAAACTCAAAATTATAATTTAGTATACTATGATCAAAGGGGTACAGGAAAAACTCAGTCAAAAAATAAATCAAAAGATAAAGATATAACCATAGAAAAATTGCTCATAGATTTAAAAGAAACAATTAATTATGTTAAATTAAAATATAATTCTAAATATATCATCTTACTTGGGCATTCTTGGGGAAGCGTTCTAGGAATTGAGTTTATAAAAAAATTTCCTAATTTAGTTTCTGCCTATATTGGTATGGGACAAGTAGTTAATTTTAAAATTGGAGAGAAAACCGGATTCGATTATTGCTATGATATTGTACAAAAAAGCAATAATCAGAAATATATTAAAAAAATAGAAAAATTAAAAAATTATCCTTTTATTATAAATAAAAATAATGTATTTGAAGTATTTAAAAATTTTAGAGAAATACAGGTAAAGTATAAATTAGCCGGATACTATGAAGGTAATGACAAACTCAATAAAATAATTAAACAAAGTCCTATATATTCATTTAAAGATATGTTTAATCCTAATTCACTAATTTTAAATCAAAATATTATATATTATCTAATTGATTATGATACAAGTAAATTCACAAACTTTAATATACCTATGTTTTTTATATGCGGTGCTAATGATTGGCAGGTACCAACTGTTATAGTAAAAGAATACTATAGAAATATAATAGCACCTGATAAAGATTTATTTATAGTAGAAAATGCAGGACATCTTCTTAATATAGAAAATACAAAAGATTATAATATTATAGTAGAAGGTATATGCAGCAGAGTAAGCGGAATTTAATCTTATAAAAATTTTATTTAGAAACTGCAGAATATCCTAATTTTCTTGATTCTTCAAAATAATGCTTACTTTTTTCTGTATACTCTTTCATCTTCTCTGCTGTAATAGTTGTAAGTTTTGAATATTCATCATAAACCAATGATAAATAATAATAACTTTCAGCAAGTACAGAATTTGATTTATTATTTTTAATAGATTTCAAAAAACTATATTCAGATTCTTTTAAATCTTTCACCTGTTTTTCTAATTTGTATTTATAAAGAGATGTTATTCCGCTGTTATTTAAAAGATAAAAATTATCCTTTTCTAAATTAAGTCCATGCTTTATATCTTTTTCAGCATTATCTAAACTTTCTATATCATTACAAATTTTATAATCTGTTAAATATAGCCATCCTCTATTTATATATATAGAAGTATTATTATCATCTATAGCAAGTGCTTTATTATAATTATCTAAAGACATTTGAAAATATTTTTTATCTTTTGTATTTTTATACTTTTCATTATAAAGATCTGAATATATAAGCAATGTACTTAAATCATCTTTATCATTATTATCATTAACAACTTTATTATAATCATTCAAAGCTAAATTAAAATAATTATCATTAGCTGTATAATGATATTTTTTTGTATAAAGAACTGATCTGTCTTTTAATGTATCTGTATTACTATATCCGTTAAAACTATTAATATCTATTATTTTATTATAGTCTTTTAAAGCAGCATCAAAATATTTATCTTCTGAAGTTTCTTCGTATTTTTTATTGAATAATAATGCCCTGCTTTTTAACACTGCTATATTATCATCATCAAAACTCAATATCTTTGTATAAATATTTATAGCATTATCATCATTTCCATTTTCAACTTCTCTTAAAGCCATAAGAGATAATTCATTTATATTTAAATTTTCATCATTTTTATTTTTCTTTATAACATTCCAATATACATTATCTGCATTTTTATTGTATTTATAATAATTATTTTTTAATACAAGTTTATCTCCGTCATTATTTGTATCAATAATTTTTTTATGATCGTCTAAAGAATTAATAATTCCGGAGGTATCCAATTTATCAATACTTTCATCTTTTTTATCTATATTATTATTTCTATCATCTTCAAACAAAGGAATATCCGAATCTGCATTTTCTAATGCTTCAGAATTATTACCCCTAAACAAAAACATAGAAGCAATAATAGTAAATACAGTACCTGCAAATATAATGGCTATAGTTCTAGTATCTACATTTAATAATCCGCTGTTATCTATAATTGAATTGAAGCTATTAACATGAGAAGCGATATATTCTTTATATTTTATTTCTAATAAATAATCTAAATTTTTCTTTATATTGTTCCTATTTAAAATATCATTCTTGTTGCTTAATTGAGTATTAGTCTGTATATTATTTTTATATGAATAAGTTCTTGTATAAGTATTTGAATTATATATCCAATAACATATTCCAGCAATTAACAAAATCAAGAACAACGCTGTTAACATAACAGCATTTGAAGAAGATTTTTGTGTTTCAGGTTCATAATTTTTTTCAGTTTTTATAAAATTATGCTCTTCTTCCATGCAAAAATCCCAATATTAAGTAGATTATTTATCGGATTGCATTTCATAAAAAAAAATAAATATGATAACTTGATCGTATTTTTTTTTAAATATTATTATTCTCGTAATATTCTTTAATCATATTAATAATTTTTTCATCGCCTGTATCATAAGCATAATCTAAAGCTGTATTTGAATCATTATCCTCAAAATTTATATTGGGATTATGTTTTAAAAGAATATCAATTATATTAATGTTTTTTCTGATAATTGCTAACATTAATGCACTTTTACCATCATTACTTACAATATCAATATCCGCATTATTATCTAATAAAATACTAACAACATCTTCATAACCATTTATAACAGCCTGTATTAATGCAGTATAACCCATTTTATTTTGATAATTAATATTAATAGTATCAAGCTCTAATATTTTTTTCACTATATCTGTACTCTTAGAAAAACAAGCCTCTATCAATACATTATTACCATCATTATTCACTTGATTAATATTAGCACCATTTTCTAATAAAATATTAAAAATACCATAATGACCCCCGGCAGCAGAAGCCATAAGGGCACTATATCCGAAATTATTCACTATATTTACATCAGCATTATTTTTTATAAGTAAATCAACTATATCCTTAAATCCATTAAAAGAAGCAATCATCAAAGGAGATATTTTATCACTGTCAAGTATGTTAGGATCAATTCCATTATCTAATAACTCTTTTACTCCTTTATAATCATTCTGCTGAACGTATATAAAAATTTTATCCTCATCTTTATTAATATCATATTTATTAGCACTGCTTATATACTCTGAATATAAAAAACTATTAAATATAATAAATATTAAAATCAAATATCTTTTCATAACAATATCCGTAATAAATTTACAAATATATATAACGGATTATATAGAATTATGTTAAACATTTTATAATTGACAAAATACACATACAAGGTATAACAAAAATATGAATACAGCTATATTTGAAATAATAATGTTTAGCCCAATACTAATTGCCATAAGTTTAATAATTTTATTATTCTTTATTCTTTTATACTGAAAATTTTTAAGTTTGTCAATATTTTTAATATATTGTATAATAATAATATGGATTTTAATTTAACAGACGAAGAAATAAAATTTTTGAAAGC
>CASGDY010000156.1 GCA_949300355.1 uncultured Brachyspira sp. | reverse complement strand
GTTGTGGAAAGTGCTTTGAAATTATTTGCTAAAGAAGTAGAAGAATTAAAAGCATTGAACTAATTTAGTTTTTAATATTAAAGGCTGGCATTATTTTTTAATGTCAGCTTTTTATTTTAACTATAATATGTAAAGATCATAAAAGCTATATTCTTTATTATTTTTATTAACTCACAAATAAAAAACCGCTGGCATTCTATTAAAGAATACCAACGGCAATTTTATACATAAGTAAATATTTTTTAAGTCTAATATATTAAGCAAGTGCTTTTTTAGCTACTTCAACTACAGCCTCAAATGCTTTATAATCATCTATAGCTAAATTAGATAAAGCTTTTCTGTCAATAATAACATTAGCTTTTTTAAGTCCATTAATGAACTTGCTGTAAGATATACCCAAAGGTCTGCAAGCTGCATTGATTCTTAAAGTCCATAAACGTCTCATCATTCTTTTTTTCTGTCTTCTATCACGATAAGCGTATTTTAAGCCTCTTATTACAGCTTCTTTAGCTTGTTTCATTTGCTTACTATGAGAACCATAGTAACCTTTAGCCATATTTAATATTTTTTTAACTTTTTTCTTTCTTACTACACCGCTAACTGCTCTCATTCTAGTCTCCTTTTATTATCTGCCGTAAGGCATTAATCTTGGCATTTCTAACATATTAGTATCATCTGCTATTCTAGCTTTACGATACTTTCTTTTAGTGTCAGGTCTTTTGCTTAAGAATTTGTGGCTACCAAATGCATGAGCAAATTTTACTTTACCAGTCTTAGAAAATCTAAAACGTTTTTTTGCACCGCTTTTTGTTTTTAATTTTTGTTTCATAAACTAATATCCTTTTAATTATATTTACTGTATGCTCAAACTATATGTATGATAAGTACATATAGGTAGTGGGCTTTTATAAAAAATAGCTGCAATACTTTAATTTAATAGTTAAATAATAAATATTATCCTTCATTAGTTTCAGAAGATTCCTTTTTATTAGCCGAACCTTCAGAGTCAGTTTTCTTAACTTTTACAGGGTTAAGTACTGCGGATAAATTCTTGCCTTCTAATTTAGCAGGCTTTTCTGTAGCAGCTTCATTCTCTAAATCCTGTATAATTTTATTGATAAGTTCATAGCCGAATTCAGTATGAGCCATTTCCCTACCTCTAAACATTATAGTGATTTTTACCTTGTTGCCTTCATCTAAGAATTCACGAATATGCTTCATTTTAAAGTTATAATCATGTATGCTTATCTGAGGACGCATCTTGATTTCTTTAAGCTGAACTAACTTTTGCTTTTTCTTAGCTTCTTTACTCTTTTTCTGAATATCAAATTTATACTTACCATAATTGATAATCTTACAAACAGGAGGTTCTGCTGTAGGAGCAATCTCAACTAAATCTGAACCTTCACTTTTTGCCAATGCAAGAGCATCTTTAATACTCATTACACCAAGACTTCCTCTCTCATCATGCACAACTCTAACTTCTGGTGCAGTAATAAATTGATTAATTCTCTCTCCTTCTTTTTTTACTGTTGCCATTATTTATCTACCTCATTTAGTAGTAAATATAGAATCATTCATTCTCTCCTTAGATTCTTTTTTGAGTTTCTCAATAAACTCATTTAAATCCATATCTTTAATTTCTTGTGAAGAACGTGTTCTGATAGATAATTTTCCATTAGAAACTTCTTCCGCTCCTATTATAACTGTATATGGCGTTCTTTGCAAGCGATATTTTTTAATCTTAGTACCTAAATTATCATCACCTTCATCAACTTCTACCCTAAAACCTGCTTCTTTCAATGCTTTAGCCACTTCATTAACTCTGTCAATTTGAGATTTTTCATTAAGTACATTAACTACAGCTACTTGTAAAGGAGATAACCATAATGGGAATTTACCATTATAGTGCTCAACTAATATGCCTATAAAACGTTCCATAGAACCAAGTATAGCTCTGTGAAGCATTACAGGAGTATGTTTTTTACCGTCTTTACCTTCATAGCTAATCTCAAATCTCATAGGAAGTGAGAAGTCAACTTGTAAAGTACCGCATTGCCAGTTTCTGTCAAGAACATCTTTAATATTGAAATCTATCTTAGGGCCATAGAAAGCTCCGTCTCCTTCATTAATCTTATAGCTTATTTTTAATTTGTCTAAAGCATTGATTAATGATTTAGTAGCAAGCTCCCAAATCTCATCGCTTCCGATAGATTTTGCTGGTCTAGTAGAAACAAATATTTCAAAGTTCTCAAAACCAAAGTCTTTATATACAGATAAATAGTATTCAATAGTATTAATAATTTCATCGCCTAACTGTTCTTCAGTACAGAATATATGAGCATCATCTTGAGTGAAAGCTCTTACTCTGAAAAGTCCATGCAAAGCTCCTGAAAGCTCATGTCTATGAACGAAACCTAATTCAGCAACTCTTAAAGGCAAATCTCTATAACTATGTATGTTAGAATTATAAACAATCAAACCGCCGGGACAGTTCATTGGTTTTACAGCATATTTAGTTTCATCAATTTCTGTAAAATACATATTTTCTTTATAGTTATCCCAATGTCCGCTTCTATGCCATAATTCTTCATTAAGTATAGCAGGAGTTTTTATTTCAACGTATCCGCGTTTATCATTTTCATTTCTTATATATGATTCAACTGCTTTATATATAATCATTCCTCTAGGATGCCAGAAAGGGAAACCCGGACCTTCTTCATGGAAACTAAATAAATTTAATTCTTTACCTAATTTTCTATGATCTCTTTCTTTAGCTTCTTTGAGTTTTTTAAGGTATTTATCCAATGATTCTTTACTCTCAAAAGCAGTACCGTATATACGAGAAAGCATTTTATTATTAGAATCCCCTCTCCAATAGCTTCCTGCAACAGACATAAGTTTATATGCTTTTAAATAACCTGTTGAAGGAACATGAGGTCCGCGGCAAAGGTCTATGAAATCGCCTTGCTCATAAAAAGATACTGTATCAGCATCTATACCCTCTATGATTTCAACTTTATAAGGTTCATTAGCTTTCTTGAAATATTCTATAGCCTCATTTTTATTCATTACTTTTCTTACTACAGGAATGTTTTCTTTGATGATTTTTTTCATTTCATCTTCGATTTTTGGCAAATCTTCTTCAGTGAAAGGCTTTTCAGCATCAAAGTCATAGTAAAAACCGTCCTTAATAGCTGGTCCTATAGTAACCTGAGTATTAGGATAAAGTCTTCTAACAGCCTGAGCCATTAAGTGACTTGTAGAGTGTCTTAATATTTCAAGTCCCTCATCTGAGGTGGTTAGTATCAATTCTAAATCGCCGTCTGTTTCAGGCGTATATGTAAGGTCAACTTGTGTTCCATTAAACTTAGCTGCTACTGCATCTTTGGAATCTTTTTTAGCATTTTGTTTAAGGAAGTCTAATAAAGACCCTCCGTTGGACAAATCATAAGACTGTCCTGAATAATTAATTTTTGACATTATAACACCTCTTGAATTGATACTTTTATTTGCATTTAATAAAAAATAAAGTTATGCAAATATTTTAAACCATTATAACATACATACAAACAATAGTCAACAAATTGAATATACAATTATTAAATTTTATAAAATTAAAGTTATTAATAAAATAAATTTATATTTTCAAACAACTATAATAAAAAATCACTATTTTTATTGAAAATTTATTATTTTTACTATATTATTATTAAGTACTTTTTATAATAAAAAAAGAATAAGGAGAAAAATATGGTTAAATTCTCAGACTTAGGTCTTGTTAATAGCAGAGATCTTTTTAAAAAAGCTATAAACGGCGGTTATGCTATTCCTGCATTTAACTTCAACAATATGGAGCAACTTCAAGCTATAGTACAAGCCTGCGTAGAAACTAAAAGCCCTGTTATAATTCAGGTTTCTTCAGGTGCTAGAAAATATGCTAATCAAACATTATTAAGATATATGGCTCAAGGTGCTGTTGAATATGCTAAAGAATTAGGTGTTAATGTACCTATAGTTTTACACTTGGACCATGGCGACAGTTTAGAACTTTGCAAAAGCTGTATCGAATATGGTTTTTCTTCTGTTATGATAGACGGAAGCCATTATGACTACAACAAAAACGTTGAATTAACTAGAAGTGTTGTTGAGTATGCTCATAAATATGATGTTACTGTTGAAGGTGAATTAGGAGTACTTGCTGGTGTTGAAGATGATGTTGTAGCTGAACATCACACTTATACTCAGCCTGAAGAAGTAGAAGATTTCGTTAAAAAAACAGGAGTTGACTCTCTTGCTATTTCTATAGGTACTAGCCATGGTGCTTATAAATTCAAACCTGGTCAAAATCCTCAAATAAGATTAGATATTCTTAAAGAAATTGAGAAAAAAATTCCTGGATTCCCTATCGTACTTCATGGTTCTTCAAGCGTACCTCAAGAGTATGTAAAAATGATCAATGAAAACGGCGGTAAATTGGATGATGCTATAGGTATTCCTGAAGAGCAATTAAGAGAAGCTTCTAAGAGTGCTGTTTGTAAAATCAACATCGACAGCGATTCAAGACTTGCTATGACTGCTGCTATTAGAAAAGTATTCCATGATGATCCTAAAGAATTCGATCCTAGAAAATATTTAGGACCTGCTCGTGATGAAATGAAAAAACTTTATATGCATAAAATAATTAATGTATTAGGCTCAAACGGCAAAATATAATAAAAATTAAAGGAGATATATACTGTGGGAAAACAACATAGAAAAGTAGTTAAACGCAAAAGAGCATTAAGAAGAATCAAAAGACAAAAAGATGCTCTAAATGCTAAAACTAAATAATCATTGAAAAAAATTGTTTAAGGGCATGAGTTTATTCTTATGCCCTTAATTATTTAACTAATCAAAATAAAATATCTTAATTACAAAAAATAGGAAATAAAATGAAAAAATATATATTAATATTATTATTTGCTTTGATAGTATCATGTACAAAAACAGTAGATAAATCACCTCTTGCACTTCAAACAGATTTCGGAAGAAAGGATAATGCAGTTGCTAGTATGTACGGAGTTGCTTTAACTGTAGATAAAGATTTAAAAGTTTATGATCTTACTCATGAGATACCTGCTTTTAATATTTGGGAAGCTGCTTTAAGACTAGATCAAACTGCTAGATATTGGCCTGAAGGTACTGTATTTGTAAATGTTGTAGATCCGGGAGTTGGTACTGATAGAAAATCTGTTGTTATGAAAACTACTAACAATTATTATTTTGTAACTCCTGATAATGGTTCTTTAACTTTTGTTGCTGAAAGTTTAGGTATAGAAGAAGTAAGAGAAATTGATGAGGCTGTAAACAGACTCACTAATTCTCAAGAATCATACACTTTTCATGGCAGAGATGTTTATGTATATACCGGAGCAAGACTTGCATCTAAACAAATAACTTTTGAACAGGTTGGAAAATCTTTAGGTACTAATATTACTAAAATAGAATATCAAAAAGCAAAATTTGAAAACGGAAAATTCTCTGCTAATATTCCAATACTAGATGTACAGTATGGAAATGTATGGTCATCACTTCCTCGTCGATTAATGCTGGATAATGGAGTACAGGTTGGAGATATTTTAAATGTTTCTATATATAATCAAGGCAATTTAGTATGGAATGGCGATGTCAAACTTGTTAATACTTTCGGAGATGTACCTGAAGGAGATAACATGGCTTATTTCAATTCAGAGCTTAATTTCTCTGTTGCTGTAAATATGGGTAATTTCTCTGATAAGTACAAAGTTTACAGCGGTCCTGAATGGAGTATGGAAATAATAAAAAAATAATATATACTAAAAATTTTTAAATTTGTCAATTTTTTTATTGTTCTTTTTTCCGCCTGTGGTGAAAGTGCAAGTATAAAATTAGTACCAAATAATACTATTTTTTATTTTACATGTAATATAAATTATTAATTTAAGCTAAAATATAGCTTTTTTGCTTCTTTGTAGCAACAAAAGAAGTGGGGGTCTGGCACGACTGTGTGCTTCGCAGCAAAGCCCCAGATATCAAAACAAAAATATAAATTTATTTTTGACAAAATATACTTGTTTAGGTATATTATAAAAAAGCTAAATATAAAATTGTTAGTATCGCTAAGTTTATCATATAATAATACAAAGCTGGCTAACAATTTTTATTAGCAATAATAAAAATAATAGATGTTAAATATTAGAAAGCTAAATATAAAAATTGTGAGCGTCTGCTAAGTTTACTTGGCAGACATTTATGCCGAAGGCACGCATAGCGGCGAACAATTTTTATTAGCGATAATAGGAACTACTATGGCAAGAAGAAAAAAGAAAAAATCATCTCCTTTATTTATATTATTCATTTTATTAATAGCAGCAGGATACTATTATTATAATAATATATACAATAAAAAAGAAATTTCAAAAACAGAAAAGCCCAAAAAAGAAACTGTTACTAGATACAACAGAGATGATTGGGGAGATTGGGCTGATGAAGATAATGACGGACTCAATACAAGGCATGAAGTATTAGCCAGAGAATCATTAGTAAAACCTGTCATATCTAATAACAGAGTAATATCAGGAAAATGGTATGATAAGTTTACAGGAAAATATTTTACTAATGCCAAAGATTTAGATATAGATCATTTAGTACCTTTAAAAAATGCACATATCAGCGGTGCTAGTAATTGGAGCAAAGAAAAGAAAAATGAATACTACAATTATATGAAGAATGAAAATCATTTGGTAGCTGTATCAAAAGGTGCAAATCGTTCTAAAGGTGATAAATCTCCGGTAGAATGGCTTCCTCCTAATGAAGAATATCAATGCGAATATGTAAGAGAATGGTATAAAATCAAAACAGATTGGGGGCTTACAATAGAAGAAGGTTTTGATGAAGTATCAAACAGAGTATGCAAAGGAAAATAATTTTTTATTAATATAATTTTTTAAACTTTAT
>CASGDY010000155.1 GCA_949300355.1 uncultured Brachyspira sp. | reverse complement strand
GCATAGGTATTCCTTTTTGTTTATTTCTAACAATTTAAATTATAAGGGATACCTACTTTTTTTAAACTAAAAGTGTGCAATATCTGTGGCTCTTAAACAGTTAATGAAGAATAATATAATCAGAAATTAACCTTATCAGGATGATGTCCTGAGCCTCCGCAATATTCCATAGCATTAATTGTTTTCATATCTTCATTGCTTATAACAAAATCAAAAATTTCAGTATTCTCTTTTATGCGGGAAGCAGTTACAGATTTAGGCAAAGGCAAAGTATTATTTTGTAAACACCATCTTATACAAAGCTGAGCTACAGATTTATTATATTTAGAAGCTACTATCTTTAATGTTTCATTATCAAGCATCTTGCCTGTACCAAGAGGACTCCAAGCCTCTACCAATATATTATTATCATTGCAATATTTGAAAGTCTCTTCCTGCATAAAACCAGGGTGAAACTCTATTTGATCAATCATAGGCTTAACTTCTGTTTCCATCAATGATTTCAAATGATGAGGCATGAAATTTGATACTCCTATTGATTTAATTTTACCTGCCTTATAAAGTTCTGTCATAGCTCTCCAAGTTTCTAAATTAATATTATCCCAATCATTGAATTTATTTACCGATGCAGGCCAATGAATAAGATATAAATCTAAATAATCAATCTGTAAATCATTAATAGTTTTTTCAAAAGCAGCTAATGTTGTTTTGTATCCTCTGTCTTTATTCCAAACCTTACTTGTTATAAAAATTTCATTTCTGTTTATGCCGCTTTCTTTAATAGCTTTTCCTATACTCTTTTCATTTCCATAAATTGCTGCAGTATCAATATGTTTGTATCCTGATTTTATAGCTTCTATTACAGAGTTAACAGCAGTTTCACCATAAGGAGTCTGCCAAGTACCAAATCCTATACAAGGAATTTTATAACCATTATTTAAAGTGAATGTATCTTTTAAACTATTAAACATATATTTTCCCCCTAAATAAATTTTTTATTGATTAATATTAGATAATAATATATTAAAAATAGATTTATTTAAATATTTTTATTATGTATAATTAATAATCATATTTAAATATTACATTAAGGAATAGTTTATGAATATAGTTTGTTTAGGCGACAGCACAACTTATGGATATATGGTTGGCAGAGATAAAGTTTGGACTAAAATTTTAAATGATAAATTTACTGAAGAAAATAAAGATATAAAATTTATAAATAAGGGCATTAATGGTGACATGATTTCAGGAATGCTTGTTCGTTTTGATATGGATTGTGTGAGAGAAAATGCTGATACTGTTATTTTGATGGGCGGAGTTAATGATATATTTACTTTCAAAGCTTTAGAAAAAATAGAAAATAATTTTATAAATATAATAAACAAATCTTTAGAAAATAATATTGATATAATTGTTTTTACTCCTATAGCTTTTGTTAAAGAGGCTTTCAGCTTTTTTGAATCTAATAATATAGAAGAATTTGAAAGTATTCTGAAAGAGTATGTCAATTTTATAAATGATTATACTTCTAAAAATAATATTAAAAGCATAGATGTTTATAATTTATTTACAAATAAAATTTTAAAAGAAAATAATTATTATGATATATTCTTTGATGGTGTTCATTTAAGTAAAAACGGACATAGTGTATTTGCCTCAGAAATTTATGAGGAATTAAAAAAATATTTGTAATTATTGACAATAAACTGACAAAATCTGTCACAACTATATGCTAAATTAATAGTATCTTAAATATTAGGATGCTATTTATGAATAATAAAAAAAGAAAAATAGGTTTAGTATTAGACGGAGGCGGAGCTAAGGGAGCATATCATATAGGAGTTTTTAAAGCTTTAAAAGAACTTGATATAAGTAAGCATGTTAATGCAATATCAGGTGCTTCTGTAGGAGCTTTAAATGCATGTCTATTTCCCATATATAATTTAAACTCTCAAATAGTAGAAAATATATGGATTAATGAAGTAGAAGATAAAATATTAACTTTAAATCCAAATAAGGTAATAAACTCTTTTTTTAGAATCAAAAAAAACTATATTAAGAATGCTGTAAATGAAATAGTATCTGATTTTTTAGATGATGATAATATTTTATTGATTCCATTTATTAATTTTTTATCAACTTCTGCCGTATTTTCAAGAGAAGGTATTATAGAAATAATGGATAAATATTTATATGAAGAAACTATCAAAAAAATAAACATATATGTTTCATGTACAAATATTTATGATTTTAAACCTCATTATTTCAAATTGAACGATTATTCATTAAAAACTATAAAGAAAATACTATTAGCTTCTTCTGCAATACCAGCGATATTTCCTCCTGAAAATATAAGGGGTAAGTTATATATTGACGGAGGTATTAGCGATAATTCTCCTATAAAAGCTTTAAAAAATTATAAATTTACAGATATAATAATAGTACATTTAAAGCAAAATAATAATTCAAATATTTTAAAAAATAAATTAGATAATGATATCAATATATACGAACTCTATCCTAAAAAAAATTTAGGCAGTTTTTTTGAAGGTACTTTAAATTTTTCAAGCAAATTTATTAAAAAATGTATGCAGCATGGATATATTGATGCTTTGAATCTATTAAAATAATTTTTATTTTTTATTGTTATCTATAAATTCATTAAATATGTTAAAAAGTTCTATATGCTTATTTATATTATCTGAATCATCATTTTTTAATTCTTTTTCCATTTCAATATATGAATTAATTAAATTGAGTCCAAAATAGGATTCTATATTTTCAGGATCTTCTTCTATAGATTTTTTATAATATTCTAATGCCTCTTTATATTCTCCGATTTCTTCTTTCTATTTTGCCAATTCTAAATATTTTAATGAAGTATTTTTAGTTGATTTTTTCATAAAAATATAACCTATTTTGAATTTTTAATAAAAAATTACTAAATAAATCATATATTATAATTGATTTTTTTCAAAAAAGGTATAGAACTAATGCAGTTATTTTTAAGAGTTTATTTATGTCTAATAATGAGATAAGTAATGTTTCAAACAATACATCAGCAAACAAATTGCTGGCTATAATATCGTTGGTGCTTCTTAGTTTTGCTTTGGGTACAAGCGAGTTTATAGTTATAGGAGTATTGACTGAGATAGCTGAAGGTTTTAATATTACAGAAGTTAAAGCTGGCGGACTTGTATCTATGTTTGCTTTAGCTTATTCAATATGTACGCCTTTTTCAGCTGCTTTTGCTGGTAAATTCAATAGATTTCATTTTATAATATTTGCAAGCATACTATTTATAGTGGGAAATTTCTTATGTTCATTAGCTTCAAATTATACATTTCTTCTTATTGTTAGAATGTTTATAGCTGTAATTTCAGGGGCCTTAATATCTGTTTCAATATCATTCAGTCCTTATATATCAACAAAGGATAAAAGACCTATGGTTGTAGCTTGGATTTATTCAGGATTCAGCATAGCTTCAATATTTGGTGTTCCTATAGGTACAAGTATAAGTTATTATTTCGGATGGCGTGCTTCTTTTATATTTATATCTATTTTCAGTGCTGTTATGCTTGTTTTAATGTTTGTTACTCTTCCAAAAAATACTCCTACTCATAAAGTAAAGTTATTAGGACAATTTATATTATTCAAAGACAGCAGATTCATATTAAGTACTTTTACAATACTTTTCGGTGCTGCCTCTTCCTATGTGCTTTATACATATTTGAAGCCTATTTTCCTTGATTATATTCATATACCTAATAAATATATAAGCGGGGCATTGTTAATATTTGGAATTACAGTTCTTTTCAGCAATCTTCTTTCAGGAAAATTGGCAGAACATAATGGTGTATACAGATTAAGATATGTATTTATGATGCAGTTTTTATGTATGATAGTATTGCCTTTTGCTCTTCTTAATGCTGTAAGTTCTTCTATTGTTATATTAATAATAGGCTTTTTGATGTACTTAATGAACTCGCCTGTTCAATTAAACATATTAGATTTTACAGAGAGAGAATATCCTTCTTGTTTAACATTGGCATCATCAAATAATTCATTTTCTTTTAACTTCGGCATAGCTTTAGGATCTTTTGTAGGAAGCAGAATCTTTGATAATTTTGGTATAAGATGGGTAGGATTTGGAGGTGCTGTTCTTTCAGTTTTGGCTTTTCTTTGCATTGTTTATCTTTATAGAATCAACAGTAAAAATGTATGATATGTACAATGCTGTAGGTGGAAGTTTTAATGCGTAAATACATATACATAGTATTTGTATTTTTTTAATATATTATTGTTTTTTTATTAAAATTATTTATTTTATGTAAAAAAACATATTTATAGCATAACCAAGTATATGTATATTTTTTTAAATAAATAAAAAATACATAATAGCAATATAATTTTTTATTTAAAATAATGATAAAAATTTCTTTTTTTTTTATATTTTTGTATATTTCAGCAATAAATTTTCTATACTAGTTAACAAATGAAAAATAAAATTTTAGGAGGGTACATGGATTTAAAAAATTCCAAAACAAATGAAAATTTGAAAACAGCTTTTATTGGAGAAGCTATGGCTAGGTGCAAATATATGTACTATGCAGAGAAAGCTAGAGAAGAAGGGATGGAGAATTTAGCATTAGCTTATGAAAAAGCTTCAAGAAATGAACAGGAACATGGTAAATTATGGTTTGAAAGATATCATGGTATTTTATCAAAAGATGAAAATTTAAGAGATGCTATTGCCGGAGAAACTTATGAGTCAGAAGATATGTATTTAAAATTTGCAAAGACCGCTAAAGAGGAAGGTTTCAACGATATAGCTATTCTTTTTGAACATATTGCTAAAATAGAAGAAGGACATAAAAAAATGTTTGAAAGCTTCTTGGAGGGAAGCAGTCCTGAAGCATCTAAATGGCAATGTGGAAAATGCGGTTATGTTCATAAAGATTCTACACCGCCAAAAAGGTGTCCTGTATGTGAACAATACAGAGTTGGCGGAAGTAATTAATTTTTGATTATTGGGTTATAAAAATTAGTTATTATTTATTATTATTTTTTATGTATGGAGGTTAATTATATGTATAGTAAAAAAGCTGAATTTTTAGCTGAATTAATAGGTTCTTTCTTTTTAATTTTATTAGGATGCGGAGTTGTTGCTTCAGTATTAATATGTAACAATGGAGCTCCGGTTAATATTCATATAGCTTGGGGACTTGCTGTTATGTTTGGTGCCTATATATCTGGCAAAATAAGCGGTGCTCATTTAAATCCTGCTCTTACTTTAGCATTAGCTGTTACAGGAAGATTTTCATGGTCAAAAGTTTGGTATTATATAGTAGCCCAAATGATAGGATGTTTCCTTGGCGCTGCTGTAACATTTGCTGTTTATTATGCTAAATGGATAGAAGTAGATCCTACATTAACTACTACAGCCGGAGTATTTACTACTTTTCCAGCTGTTTCAGGATTTTTGCCTGGTTTTATAGATCAGGTAGTTGGAACATTTATACTTGTATTTTTAATTCTTGTAACAGGCGATGCAAATAACACACCTGCAGGTTCAAATTTAGGATATTTAATAGTTGGGCTTATAATAGTTGTTATAGGTATGTCATTCGGATTTATGCATGGTTATGCTATAAACCCAGCTAGAGATTTAGGACCTAGACTTTTTGCAGTTGTTGCTGGATTTAAAAATAACGGACTTACAGATGGAACTAATGTATGGATAGTTCCTATAATTGGACCTATAGTTGGTGCTGTTTTAGGTGCTGTTTTATATGATTTCACAATAGGAAAATCATTGGCTAATGATAAACTTCAATAAATAGTTCCTAATATTATTATTTTAGTTATTTAATTACAAAGGGGGTTTTAATTATGTCAAAATATGTAGTTGCAATAGATCAAGGTACAACAAGCAGCAGAGCCATAGTATTTGATTATGATCAGAATATGGTATCAGTTGCTCAAAAAGAATTCACACAAATTTATCCTCATGAAGGCTGGGTAGAGCATAATGCTGCTGAAATTTGGGCTACTCAATTCGGCGTTTTGCAGGAAGCTATACAGATTGCAGGTGTTAAGCCTGAAGAAATAGCTGCTATTGGTATTACTAATCAAAGAGAAACTACTGTAGTATGGGATAAAAATACAGGAGAACCTATTTATAATGCTATAGTTTGGCAATGCAGAAGAACAGCTCCTATTTGCGATGAATTAAAACAAAAAGGTCTTGATACATACATAAGAGAAAATACAGGATTAGTTGTTGATGCTTATTTCTCAGGTACTAAAATAAAATGGATACTTG
Source organism: uncultured Brachyspira sp. (assembly GCA_949300355.1). Classification (GTDB taxonomy): domain Bacteria; phylum Spirochaetota; class Brachyspiria; order Brachyspirales; family Brachyspiraceae; genus Brachyspira. The sequence continues at coordinate 704 of CASGDY010000155.1, read as the reverse complement.
ACAATGTTCCTGGTGCTAGAGAAAAGGCTAATAAAGGTGATTTGCTTTTCGGTACTATAGATACTTGGCTTGTATGGAAACTTACAGGCGGTAAAGTTCATGTTACTGATTATACTAATGCATCAAGGACTATGATATATAATATCAAAGACTTGAAATGGGATGAAAATATTTTAAGGGAATTAAATATACCTATGAGTATGCTTCCTGAAGTAAAAGATTCTTCTTGTATTTACGGTTATGCTAATATTAATGGAAAAGAAGTTCCTATATCAGGTATAGCTGGAGACCAGCAGTCAGCTTTATTTGGTCAGGCAGGATTCAATAAGGGAGATACTAAAAATACTTATGGTACAGGAAGCTTCATTCTTATGAATGTCGGCGAAAACTTTATTTTAAGTAAGAATGGACTTATTACTACTATAGGAATTGGATATAAAGGAAAGATTGAATATGCTTTGGAAGGTTCTGTATTCATAGCTGGTGCTGTTATACAGTGGGTAAGAGATGAATTAAGACTTCTTCATGATGCTAAAGATACAGAATATTTTGCTGCAAAAGTAAAAGATACTAATGGAGTTTATTTAGTACCTGCATTCGTTGGTCTTGGTGCTCCTTATTGGGATATGTATGCTAGAGGCTGTTTAGTAGGTATTACTAGAGGCGTTAATAGAAGCCATATAATAAGAGCTGCTGAAGAGGCT
>CASGDY010000154.1 GCA_949300355.1 uncultured Brachyspira sp. | reverse complement strand
AAAAACCGTATTTACAAATCCTTATCTTGCTACAGGTATTACTGTTGCCATATCTTTAGGATTTACTCTTTACGGCTATGAAAGAATATGGCCTATATTCGGAAGTGCTAACCAATTATTAGCTGGTTTATCATTATTAGCAGTTGCTGCTTGGATAAAAAATCGTCAGAAAAGAACTTCTTGGGAAAATATTATTCCTTTAGTATTTATGTTCGCAGTTACTCTTTCAGCTCTATGCTTAGTTGTTTATACTAACGTTATGAAAGCTACTTTTGACGGTTATGTATTAGCTGCTATAGCTGCTGTTATGATTATATTAGCAGTTGTTGAATTGTTCATTACTGGTCAATGGGCAAAAGGCTTATCTAAAGAAACTGCTTCTAATCCTAATGATCCTATCAAAAACAAATAATTTTATTTAATTATAGAATTTTCCCCCTTTCATAATTATTTTATGGAAGGGGGTTTTCTTTTGAATATAACTATAATTTTTTAGTATTTATGTTATAATAAATATAACTTTTTGGAGTAAAAATTATGGGATTAGGAAATAAATTATTAAGCGGAAAAATTAGGAATAAAATAGGGATAATACTATCCAAAAAACTTGAAAAAAATGCTGTATCTATAAAAGATATAGAAACAGAAAAATTTCAAACTATTAAATATGATGATAAAGAACATTTTGTATGTAAAATAAAAGACGGCTATGTGTATTCAAGTTTTGGTTTTATTTTTGATAATAAAAAAAGACTTATAAAAGAAGCCATTGCTTTTGAATACTGTTTATCTCTAAAACATGAAATAGGCGGTAAATTTGCATTTTATAAATTAAGAAAAAGAAAAACTATAAAAAATAATTCTTTTAGTTTGCAGTCGGCTTGGAATTTATCTTTTGCACATTGGTTATTTGAAACATTACCAAGATTATTTATATTAAAAGATATTGGTTTAAATGATGAAATAGATGCTCTTATTTTAGGAGATTCATGCAGCAAAAAATTTCATAATGAAAGTCTTTCAATTTTTGGATTTGATAATAAAAAAATTATTTATATTTCTGATGAAACTGAAATAAAATCTGATAATATGTATATTTCATCACATCCTTCTAGTCATATAATGAAACCGCCAAAATGGATTTGTCAAAAATATAATAAACTTGCAGAAGAATTATTTAAAAAAAATTATGATAAACATTTTCCTAAAAAAGTATATTTGCAAAGAAAAAATGTAAAAACTAGAAAACTATTAAATGAAAATGAATTAATAGAACTTATATCAAAGTATGGCTATGAAATTATATGTCCTGAAGAAAATTCTCTAGAATTTCAATTTTGTTTAGCTTATAATGCTGATAAAATAATATCAATAGTTGGAAGCGGTTTAGCAACTGTAGTATGTTCAAAAAATACTGTATCTGTTTTAGGAATAGAACCTTATATTAGACCGGAATATGAAAATTGGTCATTTATATTAGAACAAGTAGGCGGAAAATACTATTATTATACTGAAGAAAATGAAAAAAATTTCAAATTTCATAATATTCATAATAAAAACAATGACTTTGATTTTTATATAGACATAAATAAATTTGAAGAACAATTAAAACTATTTGAGAATTATAACCAATAATATAATAATTTAATCTAATTAAATTTTTTACTTTGTCGATATTCAATATGAGTTATATTTTAAACAAAGGTGAATATTTTCTAATATTATGTCTAGTAAGAAATTTAAATTAAAAGAAGAGAAAGCTGTATTTGCTGATATCAGATCTGCAATATCAATAGCAATATTTGACAGTGAAATTAATAATTATGACGGTGGTGTTGATACCGATGTAAGAAGAGCCGTTATGTATAATAAAATAGTATTTGAAAATTTAGTAAAGCGTCTGTTCTCATATCAAGCAAGCAGAGAGGATAAAAAAGACAGATTAAAAGAACTTTCAATTATTAAAATGATAAAAAATGAAAGTGCTTCTATATCTAAAGAAAGGATTTACTATATAGAAAATCCTAATGAAAAAACTTTCGAATTTTTAAATGATGTTTTAGATAAAGATAAAAAAGTAAGAGGATACAGTGAATATATATTATATTCGCTATTTAATCATTATTTTGACTATATAAAAAATTGATAGTTTTAAATATTATCCTTAAAAAACAAAGAGGATCATATTATTATGAAAAAAATTCTTTCAATAATTATAATATCTATTTTCATATCATTATCATCTATATTGTTGGCACAGAATGCTGCTCCTAACGATGAAAGAAATATTGACAGAGAATTTTATAATGCGGAAAAACTTTTCTTCCAAAAAAAATATAATTTTGCAAGAGAAGCATTTCTTTTATATTTGAAAAGAAGACCATTATCAACAAATGATATGCTTTATTATTATATAGGAGCATGTTATTTCCAAGATAAGCAGTATGAAAATGCTATAAATTATTATAAATTGGCATTCGATATCAATGATTCATATTCATATTGTAATAATATAGCAAACTCATACTATCAATTAAAAAACTATGAAGATGCATTGCTTTGGTATAACAGATCTATAGAACGTCTTCATTCGCCATATACAACTAAATTAAATCATGAAGTATTAACTAATTATACAGTTTCTCAAAATGTAGTAACAAATACAATATTTATTTTTGATGTTAATAATACTTCTTCTAATGAATCTGCAACTAATATATCAATAGGTTCAAACGATTCATTAACAAATACATTTATATCAACAAATATATCTACTGCACCTATAACTACAAATACAGTATCAACAAATTTATCATCCGATACTAATGCAATATCTGATGCTATAAATAATCAAAATATTGCAAATGAAAATATAAAAAATACATTAGACAGCACATTTACAAAACTTCCGCTATTTACAAATGTAGTTATAACAAATACATATACAAATAACTATGAATTTACAAATACAACAGTAATATTTGAAGCAAATGCTAATTTTAATTTGGAAGTAGTAAATCCTTCAGTTTCAGAAACATCTCTTCCTCCTGACAATGTTACTAATGAAGCTGCAGTAGGTGATTCAAACAATGTTACAATGTCTACTAATTCAACAGTTACAGGCTCTACTTATGTAATAACAGAAGAAAATCCATTCGTAGTAACAAATATAGTTATAATGACTAATATTATGGATACTAATGGAAATATGGTAGAAATAAAAACTAATATAGCCTCAGTGGATGCATATAATACTTGGGCTTTATATTACAGTGCTTATCTTAATATGGGGCATACTTTCTTAGCACTTGGTCAAATAACTAATGCAGCTATATCATATGAAATATTTTTAACTAATGTAGGAAATGACTATTATCAGAAAGAATCTTTAGAAAGAGTTATATCTCTTATAAGAAGTAATGATACATCAATTAGATTTATGCCTTTCACTAATAATCATAGAGTAAATACAAATAATGACGGAAGCATAACAACGGAAACTATATTCCCTAATTTTGATTATGAAAGGGAAACTATATATCCTAACGGTGTAAGAATAGTTTATGAAAATGGTAAAATAGAAAAGACAAAAATGTATTCTAATAATTATGAAATTTCAGATACTATATATCCTTATGGAAAAAGAGAAATAGAAACAGTATTTGAAAACGGAGATAAAAGATTAGAAACATATATGGCAGATAATTCAAAATCTATCAATACAAAAACTTCTGCCGGAGACACTTTTGAATATACTTTATATCCTGACGGTTCTTTTATAAATAGAAAAACTTTAGACAGCAACAAAGCATTTGTAGTAGAAAGGTCCGACGGCTCTATAACAACAAATTATAAAGATAATAACGGAGCATTCTTCTATACTAGAAGTTTAGACGGTACCGAAGTAAAAAGAACTGAAGATAATTCAGGAAATATCACAACTGAAACAAAGAGAGTTGACGGAGCTGTTATAGTAAAAACAGAAAATCCTGATGGAAGCTATGTAGTAGTGGCTAATTATATAGACGGAAGCATAGGAACTACAACAGTAGATACTAACGGAATAAGCAATTTAAAAATAGTTTATCCGGACGGCAGAGTTGAAGAAAGAAATTCAACAGGAGCCGGAGCAGGTACATTCTCATACAATGTTAAAGCTGATGACGGAAGCATTATAACAAAAACTTATAATGAAGATGGTTCATTCACTGTTGTAACTAAAAAAGTTGATGGTACAGTAATAACTGATACTGTTGCCGAAGATACTACAAGCGAAATAAAAATGCCTGACGGTACTACTATAAAAAGAGTTATAAAACAGGACGGCTCAAAAGAAACTACTACTGTTAATGTAGATTCAACCACTGTAACTGAACTTATAGCAGCGGATTCAAGCAGTATAACAACAACTGTGAAACCTAATGGCTCAACCATAATAGTAATAAAAGATACTGTGGGAAACACAGAAACTACTGAAACAGAAGCAGACGGAAGTACTTCAACTACAAAAACTTATACAGACGGAAGAACAACAGTTAATGAGGTAAGAGCCGATGGAGTTACTATAGATATAGAAAATGACGGAAGAAATAAAACTACTGTAGCAAGAGATGCTGAAGGATATGTACTTGAAATGAAGCAGTACAGAAATGAAGATCCTGAAATAACTTTACTTGATTCTTTAGGAGAGCCTGTAGAAGCAGAAATTGCAAAAACAGTAATTAGAAGAATGGATTTAAATATAAGAGTTGAGGATATTGATAATCTTAAATTACCTCCGCCTCCTCCTGAACCAGAACCTATAGAAGATACTACAGTAACAGATGATACAACTGTCAATGACGATACTACTACCGCAGATGATACTGCAGTAACTGATGACACAACAACCACTGGAGATGAAACAGGCGATACAGTTACAGATGGTACAACTGCTACTGATGATACTACAGTAACTGACGATACAACTACTGGAGATACGACAGACGGTAGTGCTGCAGATGGTGCAACTACTGGAAATACAACCGGCAGTACTACATCACCTACTACTGCAACAGAATAAAAATTAATTAATATAAAAATAAAAAAAGAGCTATAAATAATTTTATAGCTCTTTTTTTATATTCTAAATACTTTAATTATTTTATTTTAGAATAAACCTTTTATCTTGCCATTTTCATCTATATCAATATTGCATGCAACAGGTATTTTAGGAAGTCCCGGCATATCTATAATACCGCCAGCCATAGCAATAATGAATCCGGCTCCTGATGCAAGTTTTATTTCATCAATATTTAATGTATAGCCTTTAGGAGCATTTAATAAAGCAGGATTATCTGATATTGATTTTTGAGTTTTTGATATACATATAGGAAGATTGCCGAATCCCATATTTTCTATTTTCTTCATCATTTTTAATGCTTTATTAGAAAATTTAATCTCCCCTGCTGCATATATTTCTTTACATATAGTTTCTATTTTTTCTTTTATAGTTTTTTCCAATTCATATAAAGGCTTATAATTTGATTCCTTAGAAGCTGCTTTCAAAACTTTATGAGATAAATCTATAGCCCCTTCTCCGCCTTTAGCCCAAACTTCGCATAATGAAATATCTACTCCTTTACTCTCGCAATGTTTTGTTATGCACTCTACTTCTTTATCAGTATCAGAAACAAATTTATTAATGGCAACTACAACAGGAACATTGTATTTCTGCATATTCTCAATATGTTTATCTAAATTCTCAAAACCTTTAGTCAAAGCTTCTAAATCTTCTTTATTAATATCAGAAGCCCCTCCATGATGTTTCAATGCTCTTATAGTAGCAACTAATACAATACAATTAGGCTTTAAACCGGCAAGACGGCATTTAATATCAAGAAACTTTTCAGCTCCTAAATCAGCAGCGAAACCTGCCTCTGTAATAGTATAGTCTGATAATTTCAAAGCCATCTTTGTAGCAAGTATTGAATTACATCCATGAGCAATATTAGCAAAAGGACCTCCATGAACTATAACAGGAGTATTCTCAAGTGTTTGAACTAAATTAGGTTTTATGGCATCTTTAAGGAGTGTACATGCTGCACCTTCTATTTTTAAATCTATCACTCTTAAAGGATTATCATTAATATCATAAGCAAATATAACATTTCCTATTTTCTCTTTTAAATCCATTAATGAATTTGATAAACAAAGTATAGCCATAATTTCAGATGATACAGTTATTTGAAATGATGACTGCCTTACAACACCATTCTCGCTTCCGCCAAGTCCTATAACTATATCTCTTAAAGCTCTGTCATTCATATCCAAAACTCTTTTGAATACTATCTTATTAACATCTATTTTCAATTCATTTCCCTGCTTAATATGATTATCTATACAAGCAGATATTAAATTATGGGCACTGCTTATAGCATGAAAATCTCCATTAAAATGAAGGTTAATATCTTCCATAGGCACAATTTGAGAATAACCTCCTCCGCATGCTCCCCCTTTTATACCAAATACAGGTCCAAGAGATGGTTCTCTTAAAGCAGCAACAGCATTCTCTCCAATTTTGTTCAATCCCTGAGTAAGCCCTATTGTAACAGTAGATTTTCCCTCACCGGCTGGAGTAGGAGTTATTGCAGTTACCAAAACTAATTTTCCATCCTTTTTATCTTTTAATTTATTCAATAATGATAATTCTATTTTAGCCTTATATTTTCCGTATACCTCATAATCATCATCAGTAAGATTCAATTCATTCACTTTTTTTCTTATCTCATCTTCTAAATTACCTGTACCTACCAATAACAATTTAGAATTATTGATTATTTTATGCACTTCATTAAAAATATCTATTAAAAAATCATGATTTTTTTGTCTATGAAACCTACCAACATGCCCAATAATTAAATCATCTGTTATACCCAACTTATCTCTTATTAAATTTCTTTTATCTATATCATAAGCAAATTTTTTTGTATCAATAGCATTATTTAATACAATAAATTTTTTACCATTAAACATCCAATTACCTGCTTCTTCTCCACAAGCAAAAAGATGTGTGGCATATTGAGGAATACTTCTCATAAAATATCTTTTGATAAGATATTTGATATTTTTATCTTGATTAGCATTATGACTATGAGCAATTCTAACAGG
>CASGDY010000153.1 GCA_949300355.1 uncultured Brachyspira sp. | reverse complement strand
AAGCGTGCCTGTGGCAGCAACTTTGGCGAAGCCCACCTGCGGTGTGCGGCGGGAAAAAGTTGACTAAAAAAATGACAAACTTAAAAATTTTCAGTATATATAAAAAATGAGGAAGCATTTATAAATATTAAAGCTCCCTCATTATTATTTTTATATATTATTAATTATTAAGCAGCAGCAGTATTTATTTTATTTTTTGTTGCTATTTGTATAATAACTAATATTGCTATAATAGCTATTCCTATAATGTCACTATAGAATTCAGGATATATAGATAATAATCCGGCTATAATAAATAATATTCTCTCATATACTTTACATTTTCTGAATGCATATCCCTCTAATCCGGCAGATACTCCAAACATACCTATGAGAGAAGTTATAAGTATAGGTATAACATCAGCAATAGTGGTATTTATCATTAATATATCAGGATTGAATATAAACATATAAGGAATTATAAAAGCCCCTATGGAAAGTTTTGTAGCTTTAATACCAGTTTTAAGCGGATCTGATTTAGCAATAGCAGCACCAGCCATAGCAGCCAAAGCAACAGGAGGAGTAACATCAGCAATTATTCCAAAATAGAATACAAACATATGAGCAGCTAAAGGTTCATAACCTAAACCTATTATTGCACTTGCAGCTATTGTTGAAGTGATAAGATAATTTGCTGTAGTAGGAACTCCCATACCAAGTATAATAGAACTTACCATTGTTAAGAATAATAATAACAAAGGTATACCGCCTGATATTGATATTAAACCGGCACCTATTTTTAATCCTAAACCTGTTAAAGTAATAACACCTATTATAACCCCAGCCATAGCACATGCAATAGCAACGCTTATTATATTTCTAGCAGCATTTACAAATACATCTATTAAGTCATTAAATCCGAAACTTACCTTTCTTTTCATTATAATGTCCACTATAGAGTTTACAATAGCAACTAAACCTGCAGCAATAATACCCATTAAGCCTGCATAAATAGCAGTTTTACCGAGTACAAAGAAATATATTATGGTTGCAAGCGGTATTACCAAATATCCTTTTTTGATTAAAAGTTCTCCTATTTTAGGAAGAGAATCTTTTGATAATCCTTTAAGTCCTGTCTTTTTAGCCTCTAAATGAACCATTATAAATATACCTGTAAAATAAAGTATAGCCGGTATGATGGCAGCCTTAGCAACTTCCATATAAGGTATACCCAAACTTTCAGCCATTAAGAAAGAAGCAGCTCCCATTATAGGAGGCATTAATTGTCCGCCTGTAGAAGCCGAAGCCTCAACAGCACCTGCAAACTCTGGTCTGTATCCTAAAGATTTCATCATAGGTATTGTGAAACTTCCAGTACCTACAGTATTTGAAACTGAACTTCCCGATACTGTACCAAACATAGCACTTGTAAGTACGGCTACTTTTGCAGGACCTCCGTCAAATCCTCCGGCTATAGCATTACATATATCTATAAAAAATTGACCTATTCCTGTTTTATCAAGCAATGCACCGAAAAATATAAATAAAAATATAAATGTAGCTGAAGCACCTATAGGAGTACCCATTATTCCTTCTGTATTATAAAATAAATGAGATACTAATCTTTGAATAGAATATCCTCTATGATTCAAAAATCCTGGGGCATAAGCTCCAAATAATGCATATATTATAAATGCTATTGATATTATGAGTATAGGAAGTCCTACTATTCTTCTGCAGGCTTCAAATACAATAAGTATTCCTATTATTCCGATTATAATATCAGTTGTAGTATATATTCCGGCTCTTCTTACTATTGATTCAAAATTGACTGTTATATATCCCCAAGAAGCTGCTCCTATTACAGCAAGTATAACATCATACCAAGGAAGTTTATCTTTAGGCATATTTTTTTTCATAGGGAAAAGCAAATAGGATAGAAGCATAACAAATGCTAAATGTGTAGCTCTTACAATCTGTGCTGTGATTTTTCCAGATAATATTGAATATAATTGAAACAAGCAGAATACAACAGATATTGCTATTATCAAATATTTTTTCCAATCTGAATATCTTCTGTACCTTGATTCACTGTCATATTTACTCATGTAATCATCAATTTCTTCAACTGTTGGAATGTGAATATCATTTTTATGTTTCATTGTTCCCCCTTAATATTTTATTATTCATTATATTTGTAATCATTTTAAATAATGATACTCTTTTATATTGTATCTTTATATTTATTTGAGGTTTAAATAGAGTGTTCAATTCTATTTCTTTTTCATCAAATTCTATTCTATGATCAGCTATAATACCTACAAATAAATATAAATCTTTTATTGTCCTATTAATGTTATTTATTTCTATATAATCATCTGTAATAATTATGTTTTCACCACCTTGCGGATCTGACATACCTGCACCATAAGAAACAAATCTAGTCTTATCCAGTACAATATCATTATTATTATTTATAATGTAATAATCTCTAATTCTTCCCTTATTTACAGAATGCGTATATGAAATTAGAAACTCTTTTTTATTAATATTAAATATAGAATTGACTTTATTATTTTTAACGCTATTTAATACAAGTCTTGGAAATATAGGTATAGATAATAAAGCAATAATTATTATGATGACAGATATACATATAATAATTTTCTTTAACATATATCAGAATAATTCTTAGTGTATTCACTATTTAATTAATGTAAACAATGAATACACATATATTATTTGTAATTATTGTACATTATATCCCAATTCTTTATAATATTTTAAAGCACCTGGATGGAATGGTATAGATATTCCTTTGTAGGCTTCTTCAATATTTAATTCTTCACCTTTAGCATGGGCAGTTGCTAAGTCAGCTTTTTTATCAAATAGAGTTTTTACTAAATTATAAACAACATCTTCAGGTATATTATTATTAACTGCAATAGTTGCTTTAACTGCTATAGCTCTTGTATCTGCAGTAACATTATTATATGTATTAGCAGGTATTGTAACTTCTGTATAATATTTATATCTATTTATAATTTCATCTGATTGAGTTTTATCTAAAGATACCAAAACTATATCAGTAGATAAAGATAATTCCTGTAAAGCAGCATTAGGTATTCCGGCAACTATAAAACAAGCATCTAAAGCACCGTTTTGTAATCCGTCGCTTGACTCTTTAAAAGAAAGATTTGATTTATTTATATCATCGAAAGTTAATCCGTAAGATTCTAATATTTGTTTAGCATTAAATTCTGTACCGCTTCCAGCATCTCCAACAGATATTCTTTTTCCTTTCATATCAGCTATTGTTTTTATTCCGCTTTCTTTAGTAGCCGCTATTTGTACTATTTCAGGATATAGAGTAAGAACTGCAGAAAAATTAGTTAATATTTCTCCGTCAAATATATCTGTTCCGTTATAAGCATAATCCATAACATCATTTTGTACAAAAGCTAAATCAGCATCATGTCTGTTTAAAAGTCTTAAATTTTCAGCAGAAGCTCCTGTTGATTGTGCTGTAACATTCATTCCTTCTATATTAGCATTCCATATGCTAGCTATAGTTCCTCCGAATGAATAGTATGTACCGCTTGTTCCGCCTGTAGCAAAAATATAATTTAAATTGTTAGTTTTTTGACATCCTATCATTAATGATAATGATAAAATAATAGTAGTAATAAAGATATTTCTCATAACAATAATACTCCTTGTAAAATTTGTTATATAATACACTTTATAATATTAAAAGTCAATATTTATTGTATATATATTTTCATATTATTAATTTATTACAATTAATTTTATTTATAATATTATTCTAATACTTCTATTATATCTTCAATACTGAATTGACCTTTATAATAAACTTTTTTCCAAGTATATCTAGCCCAATTTGTAGTAGTATATATTTTTCCTCTTGAATTGGTTTCCTGATATCCGTCAAAATTTCCTAAATATAATGTCATTTGTTTTTGTGGTATTCCTTGCCAAGCATTTCCGTCTGTAGCACCTGTAAAATCTAATCTTGAACCATAATATACCACATGCTGAAGATTTGTTACACCAGCAAGCATACGAGGATACATAGTGTTAAAATTAGATCCTAAAACTATAGCTTCAAGAGCTGTACAATTATAAAAAGCATTTGTTCCTATAGCATCCATAGTTGACGGAAAATATATTCCTACTAGATTTGTTACATTCGTAAAACTGTATCCTGGCCATCTTTTATCAGATTCATTTATAATAACATTTTCAGCATACAAAAAAATTTTTGATTCAGGTATTTTTCTTATGCAGTCGGCTATACTAAGTATTGTAGGTCTATTTATTACTCCTCTTATTCCTAATCTGCTTCCGCCGCTTTTATTTATTGCATCATATATTATAGGGCATTGAAAGCCTCCTCCTCCATTAGTATATGACAAGTGAATTTGATATATAAAAAAATTGATTTTATTTGCTTTTTCTAATGCATCATTAGGACCTAAATATTGTATATTGCAAGATAAAATGACAACTAAACTAATACTGATAAAGATTATAATTTTCATTTTCATAAATAAAACTCCTTTATAATTTAGGCTCTGCTGCGAATCTATATACAAATGGTACAAAAATAACCGAAAAACTTTTTGAAAATATAGCGTATTCAAATGATAAAGACTGATAAAATATATCAATAGTTGCTCCAATTCTTACATCATAACTAAAATAATTATCTTTTATTGATATTTTAGGCATGTTTGTATTAAATTCATAAGTTTGATTATTAATATTTTCTGTTACACTGTTTATACCAAATTCAGAATCAGAATCTATAAAACTATATATTAAGTCAACTCCAACAAATCCGTATATAGCAAAATAATCTATATATGGGACTTTATCTTTTAATTTTAATCCTCCCACTAATTTTGGAGTTAAAGCAAAACTAAGCCATTGGCTTTTTATATCAGCTGATGTTCCAAAATACGCTCCTGTATATGTGCTGTTTGCAGAATTATGCAGCTGAAATACATATCTGTCATTCATAAATGCCATATTGAATTTGCCTTAATCAACATTGAAATCTGCTCTGGCATCAATAAAAAAATAGTTATCTCTATAAATATAAAATTTTAAGTCCATACCGCCATGCAATCCGAATGTTTCTATTTTTGTATCTTTAACAAAAAGATTATAGAATTCACTGTAACCTGGCATAAATGCAAATCTTAATCCTATAGACATAGGGGCAGTCCAGCAATTAATAGAGCCAAAAACCTGAATGTACGGAAATGGTACTTTATCTATAGAATTGATTAGTCTAGCAAAATCATTATCATAACTTAATGAAGATTTTGTATCTTCAAGTTGAAAATTTAAGTAAGCTCCGATTCCTACAGTACCCAATGGGAAATGTAAAGGAATTATTAATCCATAATTATCTCCTGAAGCAGCATTGAATTGTATTTTTCTTTTAATTTTTTGTTCTATTGCATATCCAACAGACATATTAAAATTGTAAATATCATATAAAAATTCTATGCTGGACATAAAAAGTATCGTATCAGGAGATTCCGGATATTTTTCTATTAATGAAGGATTGTTAAGTATATCTGTCCAAAATTGAGGGTTGATATCCTCTACAAAGTTTTTAGCATTATTAAAAAAATTTATTATATATTTATTATCGGAAATATAATCAATATATCCTTGATTATATTGATTATTCATTTGAAAATATTTAGTTATAAATTGATTATATTCGTTATTTATATTTTGTGAAAATGCGTACGAAAAATATAAACCAAATAATATACAAATATGTAAAAAATATTTCATAAATAATCCTAATGATTTCTATTATAGTAAAATTATTTTCTAAATTCAATAGAAAAATAAAAAATAAAATTTATATAAAAGTATACATTTTGATTAAAAATAAAAATATTTTAACGATAAAAAATACCAGTATATTAAAAAATTAGTATTGTTATATAAAATGAAAAGAATTATAATTTTTATATTTATTTTTTGCAGTGTATTAATGTCAACTCCATTATTTATAGAAGAAACTCCTATAAAAAATTATATAAAAAAGAAAATTTTAGATGAGGCAGAAAAAAAGGTGATATTCAAACTATAAAAGAATTAACAAATGAAAATACATCAATCATAACTAATGATAAATCAATGACTACTAATAATAATGTATTAATCATCACTAATGATATAGATTTTTCAAAATATAGAGATAGAGGATATGATATAACAATGGATGTACTTCCTAGATATTACACTGTTCGGGCAGGGGATACATTATTAACAATATCATCATATCCGTTCATATATGGAGAAAGAAATTTCTGGCGTATTATATATCTTCATAATAAAAATATAATAAATGATACTACTTCGCTGCCAATAGGATTAAAACTTTTTATACCAAGTATAAGAGGTGAAACAAGATATTGGAATTATGAACCTAAACTTGAATATGTGCCATTCAAAATAAAGATGGATTTGACTACTAATATGTATAATGATTATCCTTTTATTATTAGAACAGAAGATAATTAAATTAATTTATAAAAAATAAGGGCTTCCACTAAATTGTGGAAACCATTTATTTTTATCTTTAATAAGATATTATATTAGCTCCATATAATAAGTTTCATATCGAATTTATAGCTTAAATCTTTATGATATGGATACATTCTTATAGCATAACCGCTTTGTCCGCTGTTAGTACATTCCAAAGTTCCTGCAAATGAATGTCTTCCATTTCCTAAATCAGCAGAATGCTTCATTTCAACTGTGATAGGATCTATAATATCTTCTTTCATACTTAACTTACCATAGTAAAGTTCTACTCTTACAGAATCAGGAGCTATATCGCCGAGATTGACTATAGTCTTAACTTCAAATTTGCTTCCAACTTTTAAATTTCTTGAAGGCATTTCAGAAATTGTATTTTCAATAAGAACTTTTGACCATTTTGAAGATATATCCTGTTTCCATGACTTTAATTCTTTAGCTAGGTATATTATCTCTTCCTCTTTCATAGAATAAAGGTATAATCTCATTTTCTAATACATTATAAAGAGCTTTACTTTCAACTTCATCTTGATATTCTAAGTCTGTGTACTCTTCTCTGTTACCGATAGGCCATCCGTTTTGACCATCATAAGCTTCATCCCACCATCCATCTAATACACTGAAGTTTAAACCTCCGTTTGGCGGAACTTTCATACCGCTTGTACCACTTGCCTCTAAAGGTCTTCTAGGGTTATTAAGCCATACATCAACACCTTGTACCATATATCTAGCAACATTGATATCATAGTCTTCTATAAATACTATATGGTCTCTAAAATCTTCTCTTCTGCAAATTTCAGCAATATTTCTTATTAATTCTTTACCGCCGTTATCATGAGGGTGAGCTTTACCTGCAAAAATTATTTGTACAGGTTTTTCAGAATTAGTAACGATTTTCTTTAATCTTTCTAAATCTCTGAAAAGTAATGTACCTCTTTTATAAGTAGCAAATCTCCTAGCAAAACCTATTGTTAATGCTTCAGGAGAAAGTATTTGATCAGCATGTTCTATTTCACTTTTTGTGAATCCTCTGTTTGTAATTTGAGTTTTTAATCTATCTCTGCAGAAATCAATAAGTCTTTCTTTTCTTCTTTCATGAGTTCTCCAAAGTTCAGCATCAGGTATTTTTTGAACTCTTTCCCAAATTTCATATTCTAAAGGTTTAGTTCTCCAACGAGGTCCTAAATATCTGTCTAGTAAGTTCTGCATATCAAAAGATATCCAGCTTAAAGTATGAATTCCGTTAGTGATAGAATCTATAGGAAGTTCGCTTACAGGAACACCTTTCCAAATATCTTTCCACATAGCTCTTGATACATGTCCATGAAGCTCACTAACTCCGTTATTTTCAGCAGATAAGTTCAAAGCAAGTACAGTCATACAGAAACTTTCTTTCTGATCATCTGGATTAATTCTTCCAAGTCTTATGAATTCGTCCATAGTCATATCTATATGTTTAACATAATCAGTAAAATATTTCTGAATCATATCTATAGGGAATATATCATTACCAGCAGGTACAGGAGTATGAGTTGTAAATATATTAGAACTGTATACAACTTCTCTTGCTGTATTTTTATCTAAATTATTATTTTCCATTAATTGTCTTATTCTTTCCAAAGAAAGAAAAGCACTGTGTCCTTCGTTCATATGGTATATAGTAGGCTTAATTCCTAATTTCTCTAAAGCCTTAACACCGCCTATACCAAGAAGTATTTCCTGCTGTATTCTAGTTTCTAAATTACCGCCGTAAAGCTGAGCAGTAATATCTCTGTCAGCTACACTGTTTTCTTCTATATTAGCATCTAAATAGTAGAGTTCTATTCTTCCTACATTAGCTTTCCAAATTTGGGCATAAACTTTTCTTCCAGGCAAATCAACATCTACTTTCATAGTTTCGCCGTTTTTATCTAAAACTTTTTCTAAAGCTAAGTTAAAGAAATCATTTTCTATATCATATTCCTGCTGCCAACCATCAGCATTCAAATACTGTCTGAAATATCCTTTTCTATATAAAAGTCCTACTGCAACTAAAGGCAAACCTAAATCGCTAGCAGATTTCAAATGGTCTCCTGATAATATGCCAAGACCGCCTGAATAGTTAGGCAAAGATTCATGAAGACCGTATTCAAAAGAAAAATAAGCTATTTTTTCATTTTTAGTTTTTTGATTGTCATCTAAACTATTATACCAAGTTTCCTGCTTCATATAAGTTTTAAACTCATCATAAACTTCAGCTAAATTCATCATAGCAGCATCATCTTGAAGCATAGCATCAAAACGTTCCTGAAGAGATTCTCCTAAAACTCTTATAGGGTTATGATCTCTTTTATCCCAATTATCAATATCTATTGTTCTTAATAAAGTTACTGCTTTCTGATTCCAGCACCACCAAAAGTTTTTAGTAATTTCTATAAGTGGCTCTAATTCTTTTGGAACCGATGGTGAAACCATATATTTATTTAATTTCATAAAATTACCGCCTTAAAAATTATTTTAGATATACCTCTGCTTATTCTATAATATTTTACAATAAAATCAATGAATTTATTTAATAATTCTTATTATATAGT
>CASGDY010000152.1 GCA_949300355.1 uncultured Brachyspira sp. | reverse complement strand
AAATAACGGTCAATTAATAATGGCATAACTTTTAAATAAACATTTTGTATCTCTCTAAAGTAATTATATAAGGCTTGAGTCTTTAATTAGATTCAAGCCTTTTGTTTTATAAATTTTATTACATTTGCCCGCCCTTTAGGCTCATTATTTAAATCTGTAATTCAACCTTATTTTTTCTCATTACCTAATTAGAATTTATTAGCACCCGCCCAAGCTGTGATTAGATTTAAAAAATTTATTTAACGCACGGTTAGATAATTTTCATATATAAATCTAATTGTTATAATAAATTAGCTCATATTTTTAATTTTACTCTACGTGCGGTGTAGAAAGTAATAAATTAAAAAATCTCTAGGGTGGGAGCTATAAATTCTTTATATAAGTAATAAGAAAAAAATCAAAATTGAAGAGTAAATCAGTAAGAATATAGGGGGGAATTAGAATTTAGTTTTAATATTATTATAATAAAGCTCAGGTTTTTATTATAATAAAAATTTACCTCCATTTGATAATAAATTATCAGACGGAGGTAGATTTTTTATAAAGACTTCAAGTCTATTATTTTTCCAGCTTAAAGAATCGCATTGCTTCTTCTAGCTCTCTAGCTTCATTTAACAACGAAGCTGCTGCAGAAGCAGATTGTTCAACCAATCCGGCATTCTGCTGCGTTACACTGTCCATTTGAGAAACTGCTGTATTTACCTGATCAACTCCAGCCTGCTGTTCTATTGCTGTTTCGCTTATGTCCCTCATTATATTAGAAGTCTCTTCTATTTTCTTTTCCAAATCCTCAAATATCTTTTCGGACTCTTTTGCTTTCTCCACAGATTTACTAATCTTATCATATATAACATTAATTAAAGAAGTAATATCTTTAGCTGAAGATTGAGAGTTCTGTGCCAAATTTCTAACCTCGCTAGCTACAACAGCAAATCCTTTACCTTGATCTCCAGCACGAGCAGCCTCAACCGCAGCATTAAGTGCCAATATATTAGTTTGAAAAGCAATATCCTCTATAACCTTTGTTATATTCTTTATCTTTTCGCTGTCCTCATTAACTTCTTCTATACTTTTAGTAGTTTCTAAAATTATAGCTCCTGCATCCCTAATTGAATTCATAGATTCCTTCATCATATTATTACCCTCTATAGAATGCGAAGTAGAAGATTTAATTGTAGAAGCCATCTCTTCCATAGAACTAGCAGTCTCTTCAAGACTTGCTGCCTGAGCCTCTGTTCTTCTTGATAAATCAGAATTACCATTTGCTAATTCCTGAGCTGCTGCAGTTATTTTAATAGAAGAATCATTAACCTGAGATATTATCTCTGTAAGTTTCTTACGCATTCCGCTGAAAGATTCAAATAATATTCCAAGCTCATCTTTTCTCTTATGCTCATTTGAAACATAAGTTAAATTTCCTGTTTCTATTTCCTTAGCCTCTTTTATAATACTATTTATATGACTCATTATTCTCTTTATAAACAAGGCAACAAATATAGATAACAATAAAATGGCAATTAATCCTACTAATGAACTTATTAAAATTAATTCCCTGTTTGTAGCATATATTTCACTGTCAAACATAGTCATAGCAATTATCCAATTCATAGACTTCATTCTGCAATAAGAACCTGTTCTTTTTTTATCCATATAAACGTATGATAATGTACCTTGATTTAAATTATTATCAAATACTGTTTTATAATCCGGAACCACACTAGAACCTATTTGCTCATAAATATTATCCATTATATCAATCAAATTAGCATCTATTGCTAGTATTCTTCCTGTTTCTCCCAAAGCTATATCTGAAAAATAATGATCATGTATAAGTTTCCAATCTATTACAACAAGTATCGCTCCCAATAGATTTCCGTCTAAACTTTTTATAGCACCGCCTAAAATTAATGATTTATTTCCGGTATCTACTGAATCTATAATTTCCTCATCAAATGTATATTCAAAATTCTTACTTTCTAATATATTCCAAAAATTAGGCCTTGTATCAGCAATATTATTACCTATAGAATTACCCAAAGCATCAGCTATAATATCACCATTCAAATCTATTACAGCTATATTTATAGAATATTCATTAGCTCCATTAAATAAAGCTAAAGCATTTAAAGCCTCAGCTTCTGTCTGTTCATTTCTATTTAAAAGCAAATTAATAATTGCCGGAGCAACTGAATAAGTCTTAGCTAAAGAAACCTGATTTATCAATATGGCATCAAACAATTTAGCATATGATTGTGCTGTATTAGCAAAGCCTTCAAATCGGCTTTTGCTTATACCTTTATTAGCAAACATTACTGCTATAGTTAATATAATAAATATTATTAATATGGATATTACCGATATTATAGCAGGAACTTTGAAAGATAAACTATGTATCCTTTTCATATAAAAACTCCAATTTATATTTATCTCAAAAATTAATTTAATAATTTTATATTAAAATATAATAATACTTTATAGTTAATCGTTATTTTTTCTTAATTTTATACTTTTTTTAATATAAAAACATACTTTTTCTTAAAAAAATTATAGAAAAAATAATATTTTTTTTTTACACTTTTTTTAAAAGTTTTATATATTATTAGTATAACAAAGTTGATTTGTATCTAATTTTATAAATTTTTTCTTCATAATTTACCTTAATAGCGGGCATGAAAGTGTCCGCTTATTTTTTTAGAGTTATTTTCTTTATTCATATCAATTTTTTATAATCCATGATATATTATAAAAAATATCAACATACTTTAAGTTAGAGCAAAAAATTATGTATGATTTGTATAATAATATAATCATATAGTATATTTTTTATAACACATTTCAATATAGAGCGTATTTTTTTAATAAAAAATATTGGCAAAACTCATATATCTGATAATATAAAAACATAGGAGAAAATAACTATGAAAAAATTAATATTAAAAGATATAGCGAATATTAGAGTGGGAGCTTCTGTTTCAAGAGCTTCAGCAAAAAAATATGAAAAAGGATACGACATTAATCTAATTAACCTAAAAGCATTCGATAACAAATCAGTAAAGTATATTCAAAACGAAAAAAACATTGATACTATACAAATCAAACAAAAAAATATCGATCTAATACAAGCAAACGATATTATCATAAGATTAAGAGAACCATTTAATAGCATAATAGTAGAAGATAATATCGATAATTGTATAATAAGTTCATTAATGGCATGCATTAGAATAAAAGAAGAATTTTATGATATATGCCTACCCCATTTTATTGCTATTTATCTAAATAACAATAAAGTTCAGAAATTTCTAAAAAGAGAATCAAGAGGAACAGGTATAATATCTATAGGTACTCTTGATATAGCAGAAATAGAAATAGAATTGCCTAGTATAGATAAACAAAAAGAAATCATTGAAATAAATTCATTGTTTGAAAGGGATATTTTTATTCATGGAAAACTATTTGAATTAAAACAAGTATTCTATAAAGAAGCTATGAATAAAATATTAAAAAACTGTTAATCATTTAGTAAAATATATTTTTTAAAAGGAGAAATCAAAATGAAAACAACAAAAGAAGTAGTTGAAAATATAGTTTGGAAGGCATGCGACACTTTTAGAGGATCAATAGACTCATCTGTTTATAAAGATTATATATTGAGTATGCTGTTTGTTAAATATTTATCCGATTTCGTGAAAGAGAAAACTGAAGAATTAAGAGAAAAATATAAAGACAATGAAGGACTTTTATCAAGAATGATTGAAAGACTAGATTACAAAATAAGCGAAACTGCTAACTTTGACTATCTATATTCTATAAGAGAAGAAAATAATATAGGTGAAAGA
Source organism: uncultured Brachyspira sp. (assembly GCA_949300355.1). Lineage (GTDB taxonomy): Bacteria > Spirochaetota > Brachyspiria > Brachyspirales > Brachyspiraceae > Brachyspira. The sequence continues at coordinate 16,156 of CASGDY010000152.1, read as the reverse complement.
ATCAATACAGCATTAAGAGAAATAGAAAAACAGAATCAGAGTAAATTTGAAGGCATTTTTAATAATATAGATTTTAATGATTCAAATAAATTCGGCAATACAAAAACAAGAAATTCTATATTAAAAAATCTGCTTGAAGACTTCAATGATCCTGCATTAGATTTAAGCCCTAGTGCATTAGAAAACAATGATGTTATGGGCGATGCTTATGAGTATTTAATAAAAAACTTTGCAAGCGATGCCGGTAAAAAAGGAGGAGAATTCTTCACCCCTCCCGAAGTATCTATGCTTATAGCCAAAATAGTAACTTTGAATATAAAAGACGGTGTTAAAGTATATGACCCTACTTGCGGCAGCGGTTCTTTACTCGTAAAAGTATATAAAGAATTAGGAGGCGAAAAATGCTCTGTATACGGACAGGAGAAAAACAGCCAAACATATTCTTTATGCCGAATGAACATGTATTTGCATGAAATAGGCGATAAAGGAATGATTGAATGGGGCGACACTATAAAAGAACCTAAATTCTTAAACAAAAACGGCAATTTAGAAAAGTTTGATATAGTAGTTGCAAATCCTCCTTTCAGCTTGGATAAATGGGGAGAGGAAATAGCAGTTAAAGACCCATACAATAGATTTGAGTACGGCATACCTCCAAAGAGTAAAGGCGATTATGCTTTTGTGCTTCATATGATAAACAGTATGTCTGAAAATGGCATCACTGCTGTTGTAATGCCTCATGGTGTATTATTCAGAGGAGCCAGCGAGGGAATAATACGCGAAAAAATAATAAATGAAAATTTGCTTGATGCTGTTATAGGGCTTCCAAACAATTTATTTTACGGCACTTCAATACCTGCCTGCATTCTAATATTAAAAAAGAACAGAAAAGAAAAAGACATCCTATTTATAGATGCAAGCGTAGAATATGAGAAAGGAAAAAATCAAAACCGTTTACGCGATGAGGATATAGAAAAAATAGTCAAAGCCTACAAAGACAGAAAAGACATAGAAAAATACTCTAAATCAGCAAGCCTAGAAGAGATAAAAGAAAATGAATACAATCTCAATATACCTAGATATATAGACTCATTTGAAGATGAGGAGCATGTTGACTTGCAAAGCATAAACAAAGAAATAACAGCATTAGAAAAAGAACGCGAAAACTTAAACGTAAAATTAGAAGATTTTTTGAAAGATATAAAACTTTAAAAATATATTTATGTGCGGGGCTTTGCCCCGAACCCCAGTTCTTTTACCAAGTATATACCTTTCTGTATTGGTATAAAAGAACTTTAATTTTTGTTAGTAAGAGTAGTGAGTATATTTATAAATATATGGAGGTTTAATATGCCAAAATCAACATTATTGTACAAATTATTAATATCATGCCCTTCTGATATTGAAAATGAAATAAATATAATAAAAAATGCTGTAGAAAATTTTAATAAAACATTGGGAGATGCTATAAATATAAAAATAGAAACTTTATACTGGAAAGACGACGTAATACCACAAATGGGGGAAGATGGACAATCAATAATAACTAATCAAATAGTAAAAGAAGCTGATGCAGTCATTGCTATATTTGGAGAAAAATTAGGTTCTCCTACTCCAAGATATGAATCTGGTACTATTGAAGAAATAGAAGAAATGTTAAAAGAGGAAAAGCAAGTATTTTTATATTTTTCAAATAAACCTATAGATAGAAAAATTAGAGATAGCGAAGAATTTGATAAAATAGAAAAATTTAAAGAAAAATATGGAAGTAAAGGAATATATGCTGAATATAAAGATGATGATGATTTTAAAGAAAAAGTAAATATGTATATATTTAAATATTTTGCTAATATGGATAAATATAATAATATTACTAGTAATGCTAAAAAATTAACAATAAAATCTTATAATAACGGACTGTTAAAAGATACTTTAGAATATCATGAAATGATTAATAACTCTCATTTTATGATAGATAATGAAAAAGAAAAAATAATAAAATTAATAGAAGAAATAAAAAGTATAAATTTAGGGAGAGCATATCATATTAATAATGGTTTAGTAAGATCATTAGACTATATAGAAAATTATAATTTAGTACAATACTTTGCATTACAAAATAATATTGATATAGATATTAATAATTTTTTTAATTTAGGAAATTATAATCCTAATACAAATTATTTTGGAGAAGAATGGCGAAACATTCATACAGGACAAACAGAAATACTTTATCTAAACTTTGAAAATGAAGAAAAAAAATACAAATTAATAAACAAATTAATAAGCCATATTGACTTTTATAATAAAATAAAAGAATCCATTGAATACTTATCAAATATAAAATGTTTATCATTGGCAGTAGTTAATGAAAATGGTCAGTATGATGAAAATATAGAGGTTTGTATAAAAGTTCCTAAAGAACATTTTATAAATAAAGATTATTTTAATAATGATAAAGATTTAGATGAAATAAATGAGATTATATTTGAGAATATTTTTAAATGTAAAAAAACATTAGAAAATATTATAATAAATTGTTATGATAATCAGACCAATATAAAAGATGACAGCATAGAAACTATCAATCAATTTTATGATAAGTATGGTATAGATATTAATGGTGCTACAATAAATATTATGTTTGAAATAAAAAAACTGAATTCTGATTCTGGAATATGGTTTCCATCAGTTTTATTTTTTGATAAAGAGATTGAAGAAATAACATATTTTATCACTTCAAAGAATTCAGGAAAAATAGAAGGTATAATTAAAAAGGAGTCCCAACAATGACACCCCCACTCCCCTCAGGCTGGCAAGAATTTAAATTGAAATACATATGTAATATACAAGACGGAATACATACAACTCCAAATTATGTTGATAAAGGAATTAAATTTATAAGTGTAGAAAATATTAGTAATATATATGCTAGTAATAAATTCATATCAGTTGAAGACTACAATAACTTATATAAAGTTAAAGCAAAAAAGAATGACATTTTTATGACAAGAATAGGAGATATTGGTACTCCTGCTGTTGTTACTGAAGATGAAGAATTAGCATACTATGTAACAATAAGTTTACTTAGTAATATAAATAAGAAAATATATTATAAATATCTATATTATGCTATACAATCACATAATTTTCAAAGAGAATTATATGCAAGAACATTGCATGTAGCATTTCCTAAAAAAATAAATTTAGGAGAAATTGGAGAATGCAAATTCATATCTCCACCACTAGAGGAACAAAAACGCATAGCAGAAGTATTGTCATTATGCGATGATCGGAGTTAATAGAGAAAAAAGAGCAGTATAAGAAAGGCGTAATGCAAAGACTGCTAAGCGGTGAAGTGCGATTCAAAGGTTTTACGGACGAGTGGAAAAATACTACTTTAAATGAAGTTATAAAAGAAAAAACTGTCAAAAATAAAAATAATAAAATAAATTTGGTTTTGAGTGTAACTAATAAAGATGGATTTGTAATACAGAATGAATTCTTTGGAAAAACTATAGCAAGTAAAGATTTATCTAATTATAAAATAGTTGATAAATGGGATTTTGCCTATAATCCTGCAAGAGTAAATGTTGGTTCAATATCAATGTTAGAAAATTTTGATGTTTGTATAGTTAGCCCTATGTATGTAGTATTTAGTATAAACCATGAAATTATATATAAATATTTTTTAAAATATTGGATTCAATCACATAATTTTAATGGTTATATAAAATCACTATCTGCAGGTAGTGTAAGAAGCATATTATCATTTGATGCTATGTCTACAATGAAAATAAAAGTTCCAAGCCTAGAAGAACAGAAAAAGATTGCAGGGCTGCTTTCGGCTATAGATGATGAGATAGAGAATTTTAAAAAGCAGTTAGAACTTCGTAAACAGCAGAAGAAGGGGCTTATGCAAAGGCTTTTAACTGGGGAAGTGAGGATTTAAAGTTTAGAATATAATTGTATAATGAAAAGTACGATGCCGCACGTACATTGTACTATCTTAAAAGTTAAGCAATACCGTGCGGGTTGGTGGTACAGCTCGTACCGGCGAGTACAGGAGTTTTTTATGAATGAACAATACAGCGAAAGAATATTACAAAATAAAGTTATAGAACTTTTTAAAAATATGGGATATCAATATTTAAGCCCTGAAGAAGCTCTTAAAGAAAGAGATTATGATACTAATAATGTGCTATTTAAAAATATTCTCGAAGAACAGCTTAAAAAAATTAATTACTTTATGTATGATGATAAGAAAAACAGCTTTTCAATAGATAATATAAAAAAGGCTATAAGCGACTTGGATATGCCGCTTATAAAAGGATATCTAATCACTAATGAAGAAATCACAGAAAGAATTTTAAAAGGCGAATCATACAAAGAAAAAATCGGAAATAAATACGAAAGCTTCAATATTAAATATATAGATTTTGACAATACAGAAAATAATACTTTTCATATCACTGAAGAGTTTACAGTAACTAGAAACTGCACAGAAGAAAAAGAAAAAACTAGAAGACCGGATTTGGTAATATTTATAAACGGCATACCTATAGCGGTAATAGAATTAAAAAAAGGAAGCGTAGACTCAAAAAATGCCATTGAGCAGATGGTGAGAAATCAGGAAGAAAAAGAAATAAGACAATTATTTAAATTCAGCCAATTATTAATATGTGCTAATGATGATATGGTTAAATACGGCACAGCAGGAACTCCGGTAAAATTATATAATGTTTGGAAAGATAAAGAAAATAATGACAATAAAAAAAGCAAAACAGGAAAAAAAGAAGAAAGCAAAGTAATGAATGCCCTTAAAACAATAATTAAAGACAGGGTAATAAATGAAATAGATATCACTTTATATTCATTATTTGAAAAAGAAAGATTATTCGATATATTAGAATATTTTATCATATTTGACGGCACAGTAAAAAAAGTTACAAGATACAATCAATATTTCGCTATAAAAAAGACAATAGATAGAATACAAAATATAAGTCAAGGAAAAAGACAAGGCGGAGTTATATGGCATACTCAGGGAAGCGGTAAAAGCCTCACAATGTCTATGCTTACCAAAATAATATCAAGAAAAATAAAAAACTCCAAAATAGTAGTAGTAACCGACAGAGTAGATTTAGACGAGCAAATTCATAGCACTTTCAAAAATACAGATATATCAGTGGAAAGAGCAGCAACAGGTGCAAACTTAATAAAATTAATAGAAAGCGGTAAAAGCGTCATCACAACTGTAATAAATAAATTTGAAAAAGTATTCGATAAAAAAGTAGTAATGGATTCGGCAGATATTTTTATATTGGTAGATGAAAGCCATAGAAGTCAGTACGGAGATTTTGCCGTTAAGATGAGAAAAGTTTTTCCTAATGCATGTTATTTGGGCTTTACAGGAACACCTTTATACAAATCCGAAAAAAGTACTGCAGAAAAATTCGGAGGCTTTATAGATTCATACACCATAAGAGATGCTTTGGAAGATAAAGTAATAGTTCCGCTATACTATGAAAGCAGATTAATAAATCAGGAAATATACGATAAAAAAGGCTTGGATTATAGATTCGATTTGATTACAAGAGATTTAACAGATAAAGAAAAAGAAGATTTACAAAAGAAAAATGTAAGCGAAAATGTTATACTTGAAAGCGAACAAAGATTGATAGTATTAGCCGATGATATAGCAAAACATTATAAAACTAATTTAGCAAATACAGAGTTCAATGCCATGCTTGCAGTTGAAAGTAAATATCAGGCTATGAAGATGAAAGAAATATTCGATACTTATCATAGCCTTGAAACTGCTGTAGTCATATCTTCTCAAACAGATGAAGGCAGCGACACTGATGAATACAAGAAAAATAAAGGCTCAGAAAAAAGACAATATGTATCCGAAAAATGGAAAGCCCTATACAGCAAATATTCAAATGATGAAAATAAATACACGGAAGAAATAATCAAAAGTTTTAAAAAAGGCAATATAGATATAATAATAGTAGTAGATAAACTCCTTACAGGATTCGATGCACCAAGGGCTCAGGTTTTATATATAGATAAAAAATTAAAAGATCATGGACTTCTTCAGGCTATAGCAAGAGTAAACAGAGCATATTCAGGAAAAGATAACGGTATATTAATAGACTATAGAGGACTTCTAGCCAACTTGGATAATGCTTTAAATGCTTATGATAAATTGGCTAATTATGACCCTCAAGATATTGAAGATGTTGTATTCGATATAAAAGATAAAATCACAGAGTTTAAAAATGCTTATGAAGATTTAATGCAGTTTATGCCGGAACTTAGTTTAGAAAAAGCCTACGATATATGCCCTCCCCTTCTAAGCGATGAAAATAAAAGAAAAAAATTCTATGAACTATTTTTAAACTATTCAAAGCTTTTAAATATATGTCAATTCAGCGATCATTTTATAGAGAGTTTTGAATATGAAGAAATAAAAAAATACAAAGAACTATTTAAAACATGTGTTGAAATCAGAAACCGTTTGAGAATTACTCATCATGAAGCGGTAGATTTTAAAGAATATGAATCCAAAATGCAGAAATTATATGATGAGTTTGTAGGTACTGATAATAATGTTAAAGTATTAAATGAAATACCTAGCATATTTGATGCAGACTTTGAAAAAGAAATAGATCATCTAAACGAATCAAAAGCAGATGCTATAATAAATGCCGCCAACAGCGTTATAAAAGAAAAAATGGAAGAAAACCCAGAAATGTACAGCAAACTTTCAGAGAAAATATTTAATATAATAGAAAAATATCAAAATAACAGAATAAATGAAAAAGAAAAACTTTTGGAGGCAATGGAAGCGGCTTCAACAATAAGAGGAGAAAACGAAAAAGAAAATCTTAAATATGATGAGCGTATAAGAAATAATAAATGTGCAAGATCAATATATGATAACTCAAAAAAATATATAGATAATGATAATACATTAATAGACTTTTCTCTATTTGTTGATGAATTATTCAAATCAAACAGCGGTATGCCTAATTGGCAGAATATACAATCTATAAGAAATAATATAGAAGGAGATATAGATATAAAATTATTTGAACTTGGAAATGAAAGCGAAGACAAAAAAATATTGAGTATAAGCAATGAAGAGATGAAAGAATTTTTAAAAATGCTCGTAAAGATAGGTTTAAATATATATGCAAACTATAAGTAAAATAATAATAGAATACAAAAAAATTAAAAATATATACATAAGAGTAAAGCCAGATTTAAATATATATGTTACAGCCCCAAAAAGAGCTGCCAAAAAATACATATACAAACTCATAGAAAAAAGAAAAGATTGGATAGAAGAAAGAAAAGAAGCTATAAAAAAGAAAAACAGCTTTGATTTAAGTAAAAAAGAATTAGCAAGCGGAAATGAAGTATATTATCTAGGCAAAAGCTATATGCTTAAAGTATTAAAATGCCAAAAAGAAAATATAATCCTTGCAGGCAGAACTATGTATATGTATGTAAATATAAAAGATAAAGAAGAATACAAAAACAGCGATATAAGAAAAAAGCATATTCTTCTTGATACATGGTACAAAAAAGAGGCATTAAAACTATTCAACTCACTTATAAAAAAATACACTTCTATGATGAACTTAGAAATTAATACATTCACAGTAAAAAAATTAAAAAGTAAATGGGGTTCATGCGATACAATAAAAAAACATCTCACATTCAATTTAGAGCTTATGAAATACCCTATTTCTTCCATAGAATATATTGTGCTTCATGAATTAGCACATTTACTGCAGGCTAATCATAGTAAAAAATTCTATAATATAGTAAGTCTTTATATGCCTGAATGGAAAAAAGAGAAGAAGATTTTGGACACATTTTTTACTAATTTATAACTTTAAAAAAGTTGAAAAAAATATAAATTACACTATACTAAAAAAGCTTTTTAATCTTAATAATACAAAATTAATAATATATAGAGGTAAAAATAATGGATTATAATGAAAAGTTATATAATGTATTTTCAAGCGGAGAGCAAAGATTAGAATCATGGATGGCTGCTGTATTTACTAAAGAATATGATCATAATATGACAATTGAAGAATTCAGAGATATATTATCACAATCAGATGAATATATGGTATTAGAATTCAATGAAATAGAAGAATCCAAATTTATAAGAGATAAATCTAAATGGGAAGCATATATTAAACTGCAGTATTTACCTATGGTTATGGAAGAAGACGATCATTCTTGCGGATGCGGACATAGTGAAGGCGGATGCTGTCAAGATGATGAAGAACATTCCTGTGGCTGCGAACATAATCATGACGATGAAGAGCATTCCTGCGGTTGCGGGCATAATCATGACGATGAAGAAAATAATGATGAGCTTACTTTTTATGTAGCTTTAGTTGATGCTTCAAGCGTTACTGAAAATGTTCCTGAAATATTTTCTGTAAACACTGTAAGAGAAGATGATTATAAAGAAGCATGTCAATGTAAATATGCTGTACATGTATCTACAATATTTGATAATCATCCGCTTACTGATTATCAAAGACAATTAAAATTATTAGACAGTTTAGTTCCTGAATGTTCTATATTTTTAGATATGTCCTGTTATACAGCACATTCCGGAGATTGGCTTTCTTATACATCAACTTTCGCTTTGCCGCCTTCTTTGGATTATCTATATACTATACATGCGGTTTATGATGATGATAAAGACCCTAACAAAGTTGAATATTGGTTCCATACTCATGGACTTTACAGAGTCGGTTCTATAGAATTAGAGATAGTAGGCGTTGAAGATTCAAATGCTGCTTATGGTGCATTGCTTAATACTTGTGCAAAAATGTTTATAGAGAGAGGAGTGCCTGAAGCCGGATTTAAATTTAATCCTGCATATAACACTTATGTATGCTGGTTCCCTTGGCAGGAGGCTTTGAAGAAATTAAATATTGCTGATGATGTTACAGGAAGTGCCAAAGACAGAAATGACGGAGTACATAATACGCCTTCCGGTATTTTGCTTGCTGTAGATGCTGATGGTAATTATCATTCTCTTGATTATTATAAAAATGAGCTTACAGATAATCCTATGTTTATGATGAGTTATTTTGAAACTTCTCTTATGAGAGAGGCTGCTTTTGAAAAATTAGAATATTTCTTAGAATTATTAAATAAAAATAAAGGCGATGACAAAACTTCTTTCTTGGTAAAATTAGGATACGGCGAAACAGAAGAAAACCCTAATGATTTAGAGCATTTATGGTTCTTTACTAATGACGGATATTTTGATGCTACTTTAATAAATGAACCTTATAAAGATTTAGGTATGCATGAAGGCGACAGAGGAATGCATAGCATAGAAAGGCTTACTGATTGGGAAATATATACGGAAGAAAATAACTATAATTCAAGAAATATATATTTATTATTTCAAGAAGAAGAATAATTTTGAAAATTTTTAATCTAATTATAAAATTGTGAGTGTCTTATAGATGCTCACAATTTTTTTATATATTATATCTTTAATACATATAATCCCTGTTTTATCATAATTTCATATAAAAATATGATAAATAATTGCTATTACTATAACTAAATTCAAAAAAATAGTTATTATTAGCTATAGCTTTTTTTATATTTTTACTTAAACTTTTACAATAAGAATTCTATCTTAAGTACATTACATTAAAACGGAGAAAAGTATGGAAAGAGCATATATAAAAAACATAGCTTATTACGTGCCAGAAAGAATATTGGACAATAAATATTTTGAAAGCATATTAGACACTAACAATGAATGGATAATCACTCGTACAGGAATAGAAACAAGACATATGGCTAGAGCAGATGAAACTATTTTTGAAATGGGTTTGAATGCCGTTAGAAACTTAGAAAAAAAAGGCGTAGATTTAAAAGAAGTTGATGCTATATTGGTGCCTACCGTAACTAAAGATTATATATTCCCTTCTATGGCAGGACAATTACAAAAAACATTGGGATTAAAACATTGCTTTGCTTTAGATTTATCTGCTGCATGCTCTGGATATATATATGCATTAAACACTGCTACTGCATTGATAGAAAGCGGACAATGTAAAAATGTACTTATAGTATCAAGTGAGAAACTTACTAAAGATATTAATTGGAAAGACAGAGGAACTGCTATTTTATTCGGCGATGCTGCTACTGCTTCATTAATAACAGCAAGAAATGACGGCAAAGGCATAATAGGAATGCATATGCAAAGCGAGCCTGATATGAGTATTGTGCTTAATGGAGGAAGCGTTTGTCCTATAAGAGCCGATGATTTAGAAGCTCCTGAATTCAAAATACATATGGACGGATCAGAAACTTTTAAAAGAGCCGTTACAGAATTTTCTAATAGTATAGATAAAGTTTTAGAAACTTCAGGAAAACAATTAAGCGATGTTAAATATTTTGTACCGCATCAGGCTAATTTAAGAATCATGCAGGCTGTTGCAAAAAGAATAGGTCTTCCTATGGAAAAAGTAAGCGTTGTATTAAATAAATTCGGAAACTGTTCTTCAACAAGCATAGGTTTGGCTTTAACTGATGCTTTAGATAATAATAAAATCAATGACGGCGATTTAGTTCTTCTTACAGGATTCGGAGGCGGATTTACTTGGGGTTCTACTTTAATGATTTGGTAATATTATAATAATTTAAAAAATATTCATTTTTATTACTGCTAATTTTTATATAATAATGATAAACTTATAAAAACAGCTAATGATTAAATAACTCAATCATTAGCTGTTTAATTATATAATTTAAATATTTATTTTTTAGAAAAATTATACTTCCAATTTGTATATAATGATAAAATTAATATTCTTTATTCAAGTCCGTATATCTTCAAAAATTCGCTTAATATAGTATGCATAATAATTCTTTTTTTATCATAATCTAAATTTCTTGTAAGCTCTATTCCGAAAGATTCTATATTCTTTTTAGCCGCATAATAAGTAATAGTTGTAGGCATAGGATAATACATTTGTTTAAATTTAAATTTCATAGGTTCTATTCTTGAATTTATATTATTCAATACTCTTATAACTTTATCATCTAATTTTCTAGTATCATATATTATAGAATCTCCAAAGAATTCTTTAAATCCATTTCCTTCATGAAGTGTAAGCACAACATCTATATCATATTCATCAAGCATATCCATATACTCTTTAGCTAATTTATCAGTATCTGTTCTGCTTATGCTTTTATCGAAGAATCTATTATTAATATCCTGTCCTTCTATAGCTCTAGTGTTTTTTCTATATGCTTCAGGCACGGCAACAGGTACTATAGTAAGACTTCCTTTTTTTATAGGCATAGTTATTCTTTCCATAGCAACATCAGTACCAACTCTTTCGCTTCCATGAGGCACTATTAAAAATATGTTAGGACCTTTTTCAGGGTGAATTTTCATTCTTTGTGCCTTCCATTATTTTAAAATTATATCTGTCTATATCTTCATTTAAATGGCTTGCTACTTCGCTTTCTAATTGTCTTGATACATTTTCAATTAAGGCTTTTTCATTTTCTGTAGTTCTGTAAGGTCCGTTAAGCATTGGTATTATAGATGTTTTATGATTAGGTTCCAAAAAATAGCTTACACCTAAAGATGCTTCAGGAGTAATTTTCACAGCATTATTATATGTTATAGCGGATACTTCATCATCATAAGATACAACGGCAAAAGATTTGCCTTTGAAATTATATCCTTTACCGTCCTTTGTTAAAGTCATTTGAATATCATCATTATGCTTGCTTTTTACATAAATATAGCCTGAATCCAAAGTGAATTTATTATTTTCATAAATGAGTTTTGAGCTTGGCATAAGTATGATTGATTTTTCTCCGTTATCTATTACTAAATAAGATTCCTCTTTTGTAGATATAGAGAAATAATCATCAGGAAAACCTTCCTTTATATCTGCATCAGCATGCTCTTCATTAACAATTACAGAAGCTTCGCCTTGTCTGGATATAATTTTAAAATTATTAGCCGATAATACAGAACTAAGTATTATTATTAGTATTATTATATATTTGCTCATATTAAAACCATTAAATAAAAATATCGTTTTAATTTTCGTTTAAAAATAAAAATGCTTTAAATAAAATTTTTATTTAAAGCATCTAATATAAATTTATGGTATCAAAATAACGAATTAGTTCTCTTTTGCATACAATATATTTCCCAAAGAGTATATAGTTTCTTTTTTATTATATTTTGCTGAAATTGGTACTCCGTCATCTCTTAATTGTATATCAAGATAATAATTGTAATCAATATATTCAAAATATACACTGGGTAATATACTTGAATTGTTAGCATTATATGTATTTATTGATACTCCTGGATATAAAAGTCCAAGCATTATACTATATCCGTAAAAACCATCTCCTTTAGATAATTCAAAAAATTTTGAAGGTATTTTTACTTTTTGAATTCCATTTTCATAATATGTTACAAAATCTCCTTGTATATCTACAGTTCTTTTTAATCCATTATCAATTCTGCTTCTTTTTCCCCAATATCCTTTATCTATTCCTTCTCTAGGGCCTGGCGCTTTATCAATCATACCAACTATTATATCTGAAGTTTTTTTATTTTTTATATAGATATATCCTACAGTTTCATACTCATCAGTAGGAAATTGAATCTCTCCAACCCAATCTGAAGAACTTATTATATATCCAAAATATCTGTCATAATATTTATTGCTATTTTCATCAGCAATACTGTAAATATCATCTTTAGTAAAATCTGCTTTTGTTGTTTTATTTGATACAATTAAACCATTTATCCCTCCATTATCTATAACAACATCGGCTGCTTCATTTCCTGTTCCATCAGCATTAAAAAATTTCCAAGTACTATTATATTTAGTATCTAAACCTTTAACGGTATATTCACTTTCTTTTGGACTTGGTGATGTTGAATTATTAGCATTTTTACCGCAGCTTATAGCTAGTAAAAACAGCATAAATGTAAAAATTAAATAGATTGTTTTTTTTATCATTAGTATATCCTTTATATAAGAAACATTAATTATGTAATATATTTTTACATAGTAATTATTACTAAATAGTAACTTATTAATAAATATAATAAAAATTATAAATTTATTATTAACTTTTTTATAAAATATTATGAAAAAATTTATGTATTATAATAATTGACAATTAATAATAATGAATATATTATCAAAATATGAAACTTGTTATTGAATTAAGCTCCAGCAATATTTAATCATTTTATTGTTTGGAGCATGCTAAAAACAGTATGCTATAGTTCTTTATAGTTATTAAAATTTTTAATATGTTTTTAATTCAAGGAAAGTTTCATGTATTTAATAAAATTTTCATTTATTTTATTCATTTCAAATATATTGCAATATCTCTACAGCATAATAGATATAATATTTATTTCACATTTAGTTGGGGATAATGGAGTTATAGCATTAGGAAACTGTGCTTCTATAATGTTTATAATAACTTCTATCTCTTTAGGTTTATCAATAGGCGGTTCTGTTATAATATCAAAATATAAAGGTGCTGATGATTATATAAAAATAATTTTTTCAGGAGTATTCTTTATATTTCTGTATTCTTCTCTATCATCTGCGATAAAATCAAGCGAATGGAAAAAGCATCATTATATTTTATTATGATTTCTACATCAGTTAATTTTTTATTAAACTTTTTATTCTGCTATGTATTAAAATTATCTGTAAAAGGTGCTGCATTAGCTACTGTAATATCTCAGGCTGTTTCATTTTTATTATCATTATATTATACAATAAAATTATTAACTTTTAATTTTGATATTAAAATAATAAAAGAGTTAATATTTATTTCCCTACCCTGCATATTTCAAATGCTTATAATAAATATATCATATTTTTTTGTTAATATAATGATGAACAAATATGATGTTCTTGCAGGATTCACAATAGGATTAAAAATAAATACTTTTATAGGTATGATTTCTTGGTCTATAGGAGAGGCTTTAAGTATAATTGTTTCAAAGAATATTGGAGAAAAAAATTATATAAAAATAAAAAGAACGGTTAAATTTGCTATATTCTTAAACATTACAGTTACAGTTACAGCAGTAATATTTATACATCTATTTGTTAAAAATATAATCAGCATATTCTACAGCGGAGATGAAAAAGTTATTAATGATATAATATTTTATCTTAAAGTATGTGCTTCATTCAATAGTATTAGTTATGCTTTGATGTATGTATTAGATAGTTTTTTAATAGGCATTCAAAAATCATATTTAGCTTTCATCAATTCATTTATAGATTCTATAATATTCAAAGTAATAATATCAAAAATATTAGAAATATATACAGGCTATTTGGGAATATACGCTGCTATGGCATTATCAAGCATTATTCCTGCTATAATAGGTATAATTTACTTATATATTTTTGAAAAAAAGTATAGAAATAATTGAATTATTTTTATTTTTTTCTACACTATACTATAAGAATATAAAAATATGATTGGAGTTCTATATGTTAAAAGACATAAGAAGTAAGCTGCTTATTATAATATTAATAAGTTTGATTATAGGTGCTATATTAGGTATAATAGTTTCATCTTCAGCATCAGAAGCTGCAATAGCAAAATGTATAGCTATAGCAGACCCTATTGGTAATTTATTTGTAAGATTGTTAAAGATGATAGTTATGCCTGTAATTATTTTTACGCTTATAAGCGGAGTTGCAAGCATATCACCTAAACATTTGGGAGTTGTCGGAATAGCAATATTGGCATTTTATATGATAACTTCTGTATTTGCATCTATATTAGGTCTAGTAATAGGAAATATATTTAATCCTGGAGCAGGATTGAAATTAGATGATGCTATGGCTGTTACAAAAGAGTTTGTAAAGCCGAATTTGGTTGATACATTGCTTGCCATAGTCCCTACAAATCCTTTCTCTTCATTTGCTAAAGGTGATGGAGATGTTCTTCCTACAATATTGTTTTCTATTTTCTTTGGAATATCATTAGCATTCTGCAGAGATAATGAAAAAACAAGAGAAAGTGCTGAAGTAGTATATAAATTCTTTGAAGGATGTACGCAAATTATTATAAAAATTGTAGGCTGGATAATGTTCTATGCACCTATAGGGGTTTTAGCACTAATATTTTCTGTATTTGTTAAAAACGGATCTCAGGCTTTCGGGCAATTATTAAAAGTTACATCTACTGTTTATGTAGGGCTTATATTACAATTACTTGTAGTATATACTGTAATAAATATCATATTCAGATTAAACCCTATAAAATTCTTAAAATATATTTCAGAAGCATGCTTTACGGCTTTTGTTACTCGTTCTTCAAGCGGAACTCTGCCTATATCCATGAGGATTGCTGATGAAAAAATGGGAATACAAAAAGGAGTTTACAGCTTTACTTTGCCTTTAGGTGCTACCATTAATATGGACGGTACAGCAATATATTTGGGTATTTGTGCTATATTTATTGCTAATGCTACAGGACACTTTTTAAATTTCTCTTCCGAACTAACAATAGTAGCTGTATCTGTATTAGCTTCTATAGGAACTGCAGGGGTTCCGGGAGCCGGTTCTATAATGCTGTTAATGGTGCTTAATTCTATAGGACTTAATATTGACAGCGATCCTAATATTGCTGCTGCATACGGAATGATACTTGGAATAGATGCTTTATTAGATATGGGAAGAACGGCATTAAATATATCAGGCGATTTATGCGGTACAGCTGTTGTAGCAAAAATTACAAAGCAAATGGATATGAGTAAGTGGAACTGATATAAGTTACAATATATAATATTAAAACTATAGAGGGCTTGATATATAATTAAATTCTAAAAATTAATTACATATCCAGCCCTTTAATTTAAAAACTCTATTTTAAAATTAATAAATCTATTTAAATTATAAAATCGTGCCTATTTATCTAAATAAAATTTATGCACCGAAAATATATTTATATGTTCTGTAATTTTTATTAAGTGCTTAAATTAAAGATTAATTAACTATAGCTTTTATTATAAATAAAAATTGCTGCGCCAAAAGTATATTTATACTAAAGTATAAAT